>NZ_JBCOCI010000050.1:0-34618 GCF_040929485.1 Phocaeicola sp. RTP21198st1_B8_RTP21198_201120
ATGCCCCGTGACACCCGCTATAAACTCATTCAGGCTTTGGAAATGTGTCACAACAAAAACCAAAGCAATCCGCCTAAAAAGCACGGCAATATGCCGTTGTAATTGTTCAATGTGTGTGTATCCCCGCAGAAGTGATTTTTCCGGGGATACTTTTACCAACCCACATGATGGGAAATTTTAAATATAAAATGATGACTTAGTTAAAAATAAATATATTTCTTAATACTATGGAACTTCTTAAAAACCTCTTTGAAGGATATCCCAATCTTTGGGGCGGAGGTGTAGCACACTCCGTACTCATTCTGTCACTAGTTATCGCCTTTGGAATTATGCTGGGTAAAATAAAAATATCCGGCATCTCACTTGGTGTCACATGGATTCTTTTTGTCGGTATCGTATTCGGCCATTTCAATCTGAATCTGGATGAACACCTGCTACATTTTCTAAAAGAATTCGGTCTTATTTTGTTCGTCTATTCCATTGGTTTGCAGGTGGGTCCCGGTTTCTTCTCAGCCTTTAAGAAAGGAGGATTTACGCTGAACATGTTGGCTATGGGGGCTATTTTTATCAGTGTAGTCATTACTATCATTTTACATTTTACTACCGGAACTCCCATAACCACCATGGTCGGCATTCTCTCTGGTGCTGTTACCAATACTCCCGGCCTTGGTGCCGCCCAACAGGCAAATAGTGATTTAAATGGCATAGATGCACCGGAGATTGCGATGGGATATGCTGTTGCCTATCCCTTGGGGGTGGTTGGTGCCATTCTCTCATTGCTTGCACTGAAATACATTCTTAATATCAAAACATCACAAGAAGAAGCCGATGCCGAAAAAGGATTGGGACATTTACAGGAACTGACCGTACGCCCCGTTACATTAGAGATAAAAAATGAAGCAATACATGGGAAGACCATTAAGGAAATACGTCCTTTGGTAAACCGCAACTTCGTCATTTCGCGCATACGCCATCATGACGGACAACAGGAAGTGGAACTAGTAAATTCAGAAACGATATTACATATTGATGACAAGATTCTGGTTATCTCGAACCCTATTGACATTGAAGCGATTACAGTATTTTTTGGCAAACAGGTAGAAATGGAATGGGAACAGTTAAACAAGAAACTTATCTCACGCCGCATTTTGATAACAAAGCCTGAGTTAAATGGAAAAATGCTCTCACAACTTAAGATACGAAATAACTTCGGTGCGAGCATCACCCGTATCAACCGTTCAGGAGTAGACTTGGTAGCCTCCCCACATTTACAGTTGCAAATGGGCGACCGTGTAACTATAGTTGGTAGTGAACTTGCTGTCACTCATGCCGAAAAGGTTTTGGGAAACTCCATGAAGAGACTGAATCATCCCAATCTTATCCCCATTTTTTTCGGCATCGCATTAGGATGTATCTTGGGAAGTATTCCATTTATGTTTCCAGGTATTCCACAACCAGTAAAACTTGGTCTAGCAGGTGGACCGCTTATTGTATCCATTCTTATCAGTCGTTTCGGTCCTCAATATAAAATGATTACATACACCACGATGAGTGCTAACTTGATGATAAGAGAAATCGGGATTTCCTTATTCCTAGCTTGTGTAGGGTTGGGAGCCGGGAAAGATTTTATAGAGACAATTGTAAATGAAGGTGGATATATTTGGATTATGTATGGAGCTATTATTACGACCGTACCATTAATCATAACGGGGCTCATTGGGCGTTATGCCTGTAAATTAAACTATTATACCCTTATTGGTGTATTATCAGGAGCAAATACTAATCCGCCTGCCCTCGCCTATTCCAATGATCTGACTTCATGTGACGCTCCGGCCGTGGGATATGCCACCGTATATCCGCTTGCTATGTTCCTACGCGTACTTACGGCTCAATTATTGATACTCTCATTAGGTTAAACTTTAAAATTCTTTAAATATGTACCAACAAGAAACGATTACCAAAGAACTACATTTACAGTTAAGTGATGAAGATTTGGCACAGTTCGAACTTGATGCCAAAGAAACGGAACGCCTCGGACACATCGGCACCCACATGGATTGCTATATGGAAGCTCCCCGCTATAAAGAATATGTAACAGATGCCGTCGTGGTAGATTGTCGGAACGGACTACCAGCCGACGAATACTTTAATAACTTGGACATAGAAGGTAAAGCATTGGTTTTATATACCGGCAATATGGCAACCAACGACTATGCAACCAAAGACTTCTTTATGTTTGACATGAAGCTTAATTGGGACTCTCTGGCTGCATTACTTTATAACCATCCAAAGTTTATTCTTATTGACTCACATGGGTTAGGCATGTTTTCACAACACCGGTTATTCGATATGGAATGTGAGAAAAACGGTTGTTTTCTTATTATGTGCCTGATGCTTGAAGGAGAAGAAATATTGAATATAAAAAAATTAAAGATTGAAATTGACAAGGAAATGCCTTCCACTGGAAAGCCATGTCGTGTCTATGGATTCTAAAAAAAGAAAAACATAACTTCATTTAAATGGATAAGACAGCCGAAACTTTGATAGATGTCAGTGGATTTATTTCTGAATATTCCGCTCACATGATGGGATGTGGTGTACATACTTCACGAGTGATACGCAGTGCCAATCGCATTGGGGAATCATTCGGTTATATGGTAAAAATCAGTGTCATTCAGAAAAAGAAAAAACGAGATCGAAAAGCAAGTATATCAATTGGTTACTCATAACAATAGTAGCTGTGCTGCTTGGAAGCATGGTAGTAGAACTTGTCCAAAATGTTTAATACCATCCAACTTTTATAAATCATTTCTGATTTTTAAACTAACTCAATGCTGTAATAATTCCAATTTCCATTATCTTTGTTCCCGAATCGGTTCCGAATAGATGTCCTCTATCCGGATTAAAAGGGAATCGGGTGTAAATCCCGGACAGTCCCGCTGCTGTGAAACTCCGATAAAATTTCCGATATGTACCTATTGCCACTGCCTGACTCCACATAACGAGAACGCGGGAAGGCATCGGAAATGAGGAGCCAGTCAGAAGACCTGCCATTCATCAAAGACCGTTTCTACTCGTGGGGTTAGGGAAGCGGTACGAAAAGATACAATAATTCATACCAACAGCATCTCATGCAAATAATTAAAAGGAATGGGGCAACAGAATCCTACGACAGAGAAAAAATAGCCGTTGCCATACGGAAAAGCTTTGCCAGTACCCAAAAAGAAATAACAGATGAAGCTGTCTACACCATAGTAGACGAAGTGGAACTATTTCTGCATCAAAACGAAGCAAATCGTAGTGTAGAACGCATTCAGGACGAAGTGGAACGTAGTTTGATGGAACATGGCTTTTATGCAGAAGCCAAAAACTATATACTTTACCGTTGGCAACGCACAGAAAGAAGAAAAGCTCTTAGCCAAATCATTACTGGAACCGGTGATGATACTATATCAAATATACTAAAAGAGATACAAAAAGACTTCTCCGGGAAGGAATATAGTCTAACCCTTCTCGCAGAGAAATTCACAAGTTTCTGTAAACCGGATATGACACCCGGGGAACGGTTGGCGGCACTTGTCAAAGCGGCTGTAGAACTGACGACACAAGAAACTCCCGATTGGGAATTCATTGCGGCGCGTCTGCTGAATTTCCGATTAACAAAAAAACTGGCCGAACAGGCGGAAGCTGCCGGCATCTTTTCATTTTATGATAAATTACGTTACCTCACCGATGAGGGTTTGTATGGTAATTATATCTTAGCCTCCTATACTCCACAAGAGATAGAAACGGCAGCTGGCTTCATGTGTCCTGAACGTGACAAGCTTTTCAATTATTCAGGACTGGATCTGCTTGCCAAGCGTTATCTGATCCGTACCCGTTCACACGAGCCTATAGAATCTGTGCAGGAAATGTATTTAGGGATTGCCCTTCATCTCGCTATGCCCGAAAAACAGGACAGACTGCAATGGGTAAAAAAGTTCTATGATATATTAAGTCGTTTGGAAGTCACAATGGCCACTCCTACCCTGGCAAATGCCCGAAAACCTTATCACCAGTTATCCAGTTGCTTCATTGATACAGTGCCCGATAGTCTGGAAGGCATTTACCGCAGTTTAGACAATTTTGCGATGGTAAGCAAATTTGGAGGAGGAATGGGAATGTATTTTGGCAAAGTTCGTGCCGCAGGTGGAAACATACGCGGATTCAAAGGTGTGGCCGGAGGTGTAATCCGATGGATGAAACTGGTGAATGACACTGCTGTAGCCGTTGACCAGTTAGGTATGCGTCAGGGAGCCGTAGCCGTCTATCTGGATGTATGGCACAAAGATTTGCCTGAGTTTCTGCAACTCCGGACCAATAATGGAGATGACCGGATGAAAGCGCACGACATCTTCCCTGCCGTATGCTATCCGGACTTATTCTGGCGTATGGCGAAACAGGATTTAAACCAGCAATGGTATTTATTCTGTCCCAATGAAATAATAACCGTCAAAGGATACTGTCTGGAAGACTACTACGGAAAGGAATGGGAACAGAAATACATGGATTGCGTAAATGACTCCCGACTCTCCAAGCGCTGTATGAGCATCAAAGATATCGTCAGACTGGTACTACGTTCGGCTGTAGAAACAGGTACTCCCTTTACATTCAATCGTGACACCGTGAACCGTGCCAATCCCAATGCACACCGGGGGATCATTTATTGCTCCAATCTTTGCACGGAAATAGCACAAAACATGTCCTCCATTGAAACAGTCTCTACAGAGATATGTACGGAAGATGGTGATACAGTGGTAGTCAAAACTATCCGGCCCGGAAACTTTGTGGTATGTAATCTTGCCAGCCTTTCATTAGGACATTTGCCCTTGGAAGATGAAAAACAAATGAAAGAAAAGGTGGCAACTGTAGTACGGGCATTGGATAATGTGATTGAACTGAACTTTTATCCGATTCCTTTCGCTCAGATTACCAATCATCGCTACCGCAGTATCGGCTTGGGAGTCAGCGGTTATCATCATGCTCTTGCTGTTCGCGGTATTCGTTGGGAAAGCGAGGAACATCTCAATTTTATGGATAAAGTTTTCGAACGTATCAACTATGCTGCTATAGCAGCAAGTAGCGAACTGGCAAAAGAAAAAGGATCCTATCATTATTTTGAAGGTAGCGACTGGCAGACCGGAGCTTATTTTATAAAACGGGGCTACAATTCGCCAGAATGGAAAGCATTGGCTGTAAAAGTTTCCACACAAGGAATGAGAAATGCCTATCTTCTTGCCATTGCCCCCACCAGCAGCACCAGTATCATTGCCGGAACCACTGCCGGAACAGATCCGGTAATGAAACGTTTCTTCTTGGAAGAAAAGAAAGGAGCCATGCTGCCACGTGTTGCACCGGCATTGTCCGATAAGACATATTGGATATATAAAAGTGCTTATCTGATAGATCAGACATGGAGTATCCGTGCCGCAGGGATCCGGCAGTTACATATAGACCAGGCGCAAAGTCTGAATCTATACATTACCAATGAATTTACCCTGAGACAAGTATTAAACCTGTATTTGCTGGCATGGGAATGTGGCGTAAAAACAGTATATTATGTCCGTAGCAAATCGTTGGAAGTAGAAGAATGTGAAAGCTGTGCCTCCTGATCTTTTCGTAAACACTCCAGTACTGAATTGTCATGCTAAAACATTCCTTGTAGGGGCGCAAATATTGCGCCCCTACAAGGAATGAATAACAAATTTATTTTTAATATACAGCCTTGAGTTAGCAGTAAAACAAGAAGACAGAATATAAAACAACAATAAATCATGAATACAATAAAATTAAAAAAGAATGCCCTTTTCAATCCTGAGGGAGATACCGACCTCCGGCACAGAAGAATGATTGGAGGAAACACCACCAATTTGAATGATTTCAATAATATGCGCTATAAATGGGTTAGTGACTGGTATCGTCAGGCTATGAATAATTTTTGGATTCCCGAAGAAATCAATCTCACCCAAGATACCAAGGATTATCCTCACCTGGACCAAGCAGAACGCACCGCCTATGATAAAATCCTGAGTTTTTTAGTGTTCCTTGATTCTTTACAAAGCAATAATCTGCCCACCATCAGCGAATACATCACAGCCAATGAAGTTAATCTATGCCTCCATATCCAAGCCTTTCAGGAATGTGTACACAGCCAAAGCTACAGTTACATGCTGGATTCTATCTGTAGCCCCGAAAAGCGTAACGAGATCCTTTACCAATGGAAGACAGACGAACACCTGCTGAAAAGAAATACTTTTATAGGCAATTGCTATAACGAATTCCAGGAAAGTCAGGATGGATTCACATTGATGAAAACCCTTATCGCCAATTATATATTGGAAGGAATCTATTTCTATAGCGGATTCATGTTTTTCTATAACTTGAGCCGTAATGGAAAAATGTCAGGTTCCGCACAAGAAATCCGATATATCAATCGAGATGAAAACACGCATCTGTGGTTATTCCGCAACATTATTCTGGAATTAAAGAAAGAAGAACCGGATTTATTCACTCCCGATAAAGTAAAAATATATGAATACATGATGCGTGAGGGGGTCAAGCAGGAAATAGAATGGGGACAATATGTGATAGGAGACAATATACAGGGACTCAACCGGAAAATGATAGAAGATTATATTCAATATTTAGGCAATCTCCGTTGGAGTAGTTTAGGTTTTGGCCCTCTGTACGAAGAAAACCATAAAGAGCCGGAAAGCATGCACTGGGTATCTCAATATTCTAATGCCAATATGGTAAAGACTGATTTTTTTGAAGCAAAGAGTACGGCTTATGCCAAAAGTACAGCTTTGGAAGATGACTTATAACCCATTTACAAAATATATTTTGCTCCGCATCTTAAACCCATTAAGATACGGAGCAATAAATGGCCTGACAGAAACATTTCCATTAAAGACTATCAATAAACAGCTGCCGCCACCTCTTTCACATTCTCCACCGCACCCACTGTATAAAAATGTATTCCCGGAACTCCATATGCTATCAGTTCCCGGCATTGATTGACACACCACTCTATGCCTAATGCACGCGCTTCTTTATCATCCTTGCATTTTATTGCTTCCACGACCAGTTCCTGTGGTAAATCCACATTGAACGTTTTGGGAATAACGCTAAGCTGTGATAGTTTGGAAAAAGGTTTGATACCCGGTACGATAGGAACATTAATCCCCTCTTTTCTTGCACGCTCCACGAAGGCAACGTATTTTTGGTTATCATAAAACATTTGTGTCACTACATAATCGGCTCCGGCTTCCACTTTCTTTTTTAACCAATATAAATCTTGTTCTATATTAGGAGATTCCTCATGCTTCTCCGGATAACCTGCCACACCATAACGAAAAGGAGTTAAAGGAGCCTGAATAGGTGTTCCATCAATAAATTTTCCTTCATTAAAAGCATTAATCTGCTCTTCCAACTCCAAAGCATGGGCATAACCGTTTTTCTCGGGAACAAAAGAAGATTCATCTTTTGCCTTGTCTCCCCGGAGTACCAACAGATTAGTAATACCTAAAAATTGCAAATCAAGCAATATATATTCCGTGTCTTCACGTGAAAACCCACTGCACAAAATATGCGGCACAACAGTGATATCATATTTATTATGTATAGCCGCAGCCACCGCCACCGTACCCGGACGCCGCCGATAACGATTACGTTCATATAAACCACCCCCCAACTCGCGATACACATATTCGCTGCGATGAGTGGTAATGTTGACATAAAGAGGATCAAATTCCCGTAATGTATCTATTGTAGCATATAGTTTTTCAATTCCAGTACCTTTCAACGGTGGAAGAACCTCGAAAGAAAATGCTGTTTTCTTTTCCTTATTTATCAACTCAGCAATACCCATCTTTTTTGACCTTTTTACTTATTAATTCCGATAAATCCATATAGCGGATAGTTATATAGGAGATTTATCTTTATATTAATCACATTTCAGATTTATTTCTCCACAAAGATAGGAATAGCAGATTTTACATCCAATAAAGCATTCCAATTTAGATAATTATTCTAAATAAAGTGTATCAAAAGAATTATTATCTAAAATAACCTGTTCGAAAGTCCTATAATAGGTTATTTATTCTATGACGCAAATTGCCGGGAGAGGAGCGCTATCCGTCCTCTCCCGGCAATGATATATACAAATTAAAAACTCAATTTCACTCCGGCAAAGTAAGAACGTGGCATACCCGGCCCATAAATATAACCGGAATCACGTTTTGCCCCCCGGTCAAAATCACTTTGATACGCATTAAAAATATTATGTACTCCGGCATTTACTTGCATGGTTATGCCTTTATACAAATTGAAGTCATAACCGGCTTTCAGATTCAATTCAAAGAAATCAGGTGTATTCACTGCAATGTCCTTATCAATAAAACCAGCTTTATGCTCTACCATCATACTACCGGTATAAGTACCGGACAATGCAATAGTCATCGGTACGAAAGGATTGTATGACAAAGTGAAATATCCATAAGTATCCGGAGTACGGAACATTTTTTTCTCCATCGGCACCGTTTCATCATCACTCCATGCACGTGCCTGCTTGTATTCAGCCTTCTGCATGGTAACGCCGGCCTGCAATTGAAGTAAGGAACGATAAGCAATCTTTCCTTCCAAAGTCAAACCATACACTTTGGCTCCCTTCTCGTTATACCGTTCATTGATAATAATACCGTCACGCTCCCCTATCTGGCGTAAGGCAAATACATCGGAAAGCAAAGTATAAAAACCTTCTATAAGCAAGTTTCCTTGGAAATCTCCCCAACGATGATACAAATCTCCCGATATGCTCAGACTTTGTGATTTTTCTTCTGTCAAGTCTTTTGCCAGTTCAATCATAGACACTGTCCCACCTACATTTTCTATATGTAAATCTTCATCAAAAGCCTGAGGCGCACGGAATCCGAAAGAATAACTGGCACGCAGATTCATATTCTCAGTCGGATTGTAACGAAGATTAGCACGCGGACTAAAGATCACATGATCCACCATATTATGTTTGTCCAAACGTCCTCCAAGTAAAAAACTCCATTGCTTATTCTTCCATTCATTTTGGAAAAATGCACTGGCTATACGGACTTCTTGTTTGGTATAACGGTTATATCCCCACATATCATCCGTCAAGTTATCCTGGTTATATTCCAAACCTCCGGTAAAATCGGCAGGCATAAAAAAGCATTTATCAAAACTATAGATATACTGCGATCCTGTGACCCAGGTAAAATCCGTGGTCGCGCCATACGCATTCACATCTTGTCCTCCACCATAATAACTGTCGCGTCCTGTATACTGTGCAGAGGCATATACACTCAGCCGCTGTTTCTCATCAGGAGAGAAATAATCAAATTTCGCTCCCCCGCTATTGATAGTATGCTGCAATTGTTCGGCTATATCCGCTTCATGGGGAGGACGGTTCAACTTATTCCCGCCACGACGGAACTCACTGAGATGATGATATTCAAAAGTCAGTTTTGAATACGTGCTTGTTTTAATAAAAGAACGAAAACCTACTGTCTGATTTTTCAGTTTTGGCAATTCGGTATATCCATCTCCATCACTGTCATAACCGCTTCTTTCTCTGTTCTGTCCAAAAATATACAATCCTGCTTTATGATTATCAGTCACTAATGAAGCGTTCAGTGTCGTATTATTGTCCCAAGAAGAAGTACCTCCTATACCTGTCAGGGTATGTGTCAATTGTCCTGAATTCCGTACAGGCTCCTTAGTGATAATATTAATGGTTCCCGCAATGGCTGAAGAGCCGAACAATGCCGAACCTCCTCCGCGCATCACTTCTACACGCTCAATCATATTGGCAGGTATCTGTTCCAATCCATATACACCGGCCAAAGCACTGAATATAGGACGCGAGTCGATCAATATCTGCGTATAAGGGCCATCCAACCCATTGATACGTACTTGTTGGAAACCACAGTTCTGACAATTATTTTCCACACGCACTCCGGGTTGGAAATTCAGCCCTTGCGACAATGTAGAGGAATTTGTATTTTCAAACACTTTCACATCCATTACGTTTACCAAAGTAGGTGCCATACGGCGGGTGGTCTCACTACGATTGGCAGACACCACTACTCCATCCAACGCTATCAGATCCTCTTCTATCTCGAAGTTCTCCTCCAAAGTTTTCCCTTTTCTTAAAGTTACTTTCCGGCTGACTGTCTTATAACCGACAGCACTTACCTCCATGGTAAATTCTCCTTCAGGCAGATTTTTAAGAAAATAGTGTCCACTGGCGTCAGTCATAGTCCCTATGGTAGTTCCTTTCAGCGATACACTGATAAAAGAGAGGTGTTCTTTCGTACTCTCATCTAATACATGTCCTATAATATTTGCATCAGACTTATTCAATTCATTGGCGTGCGCAGCCAGTGACGAGAGTAAAAAGCATACTACTCCCATCAAGAAAAAAATGTATTTCTTCATGTGTTCTTGTTCTGTTTATTTATGAATAAAAGGATAGCGGTCAGAAGAACGAATCCGTATGCACATAATGGCAACGGAAAACATTCTACTAACGTGAAAATTCTTTATTTAATAAACAACAGGAGGCGCACGCAAATAAATGCCGCAACAAGCTTTTGCCAGTTTAATGTGTTCTACAATCGGAGTAGCCAGCAAGCATAGCAATACTAATAAGATTGATGCGGAAAATGGTGTGAGCAAACTATCGGAAGCAGCGAAAGAAGAGAGGAAGAAAATTGTTTCCAATTCCACCTCCGTATGTTGATGCTCCCCTTTAAACGGATGCGAATGTACGATGATTACCCCATTTACCACATGCGAGTGAGTAAAAAGGGTGATCCCTCCCAAATAGGCAATAAATATCAGCGGAAGGAAGAGCTTTAGAATATGAATCAAATATTTCTTCATCGTAACGGGGACAAAGATAGAACTATTTCCAATAGCAGTCAATACCTATTAATAGTAGTTATGGATTTAAAATCGGAAACAAGCCTCTCATCCTGCCAAAGAAAATGCCCATTCGTCCTTAGTTGTCCCTTCCTTATATATTAAGAAGCCTATAAATCAGTATCAAACATCACAAAAATGTTTCTTTTATTTTCAGAATCCCAAAAGATTTTAAAATAAAACCCTACCTTTGCATCAGATTTGGTGATGTAAGTCTTTCCGTATTTGCATAAAAGGGAATTCGGTTATAGAATCCGAAGCAGTGCCCGCTACTGTGAAGCCCGTCCAATGAAAAGCAACTCTCGCCATGCCACTGTTTCCTTTGTAAGAAATGGGAAGGCGCTTTTCAGGGTGAAGCCAGGAAACCTGCCAAGTCTGAACATAGATAATTCACGCTTTCCCGGGGCCAGGAAAGCTAATTATTAATTCTTAAATTATTTCGATGAAAAAGAAATGTTTACTGACAGCCTTATTCGGCAGCATGGTGGTGTGTGCATCCGCCCAGATATCGTTAAGTGGAAAAGTAGTGGATGCCCGTACAGGAAAGCCGGTGGAAGGCGCTAACGTACGTTTGGAACAAACTACAATAGGATGTGCTACCAATCCTAAAGGAGAATTTTTGTTGAAAGACATCAAAGAGGGGACGTATACCCTGCGTACCAGTTGCCTGAATTATGCTCCTGTTACTCAGAAAGTCAGTCAAAGTCAAAAAGAAATGGTGATAAGGCTGAAAGGTACCACTTTCAACATGGATCAGGTAGTGGTAACCGGAACCGGAACTCACCACAAGCTGAAAGACAGCCCTGTACCCGTAGAGGTCATTTCCCAACGTGACCTGCAAAATGCCAATCCATCCAGTTTCCAGGATGCTTTGGTGAAACTAGTTCCCTCTATCTCGGTGCAAACCACCGCTATGGGAACAACCCTATACGTAAACGGACTGCCTGATAAATACCTCCTCGTATTAATTAACGGTAAAAAAGTAGCCGGAGATATTTCGGGGTCTATAGATTACGACCGGATCAATATGGATGCCGTAAAACGTATTGAAGTATTAAAAGGAGCATCTTCCGCCCTTTATGGCAGTGACGCCATCGCAGGAGTAATCAATATCATTACCGATGATCCTAAATCTGCATTGAATGTATCTTCCAATACCCGTGTAAGTTCTCACGGACGAATTTCAGAATCAGTCAACGCAGACGCCAATGATGGAAAATTATCCGCACACTTGAACTATAATTACCGCACTTCGGATGGATGGCAACTGAATCCGTATGAGGAAAGCAAGGGAGAACTGGTGGAAACCACAAAGAAACCGGTCTATAAAAATCATTCGCATAATGTGAGCCAAACCTTGAGCTACGCAGCCACAGAGCGTTTAAGTCTTCATTTAAACGGTAATCTTTTTATCAGCGAAAACGACCGTACCGGAGCTTACGATTACAACAACCGGCATCAGTCCTATACAGTGGGTGGAACAGCCAAATATCTGTTGGCTAAGCGGGCTTCATATATAGAAGGGAATATAAGCACCACCAATTTCCGTTCTTTTTATGACTATATAAATGATGCAAAAACGCATAAAACCGGTGATGAAGTCCTCAGTAAAGACCAGACTTACACCAATGCCAATCTAAAAGGTGTATTCAAAACTCACGAGAACAATACACTTTTTACCGGACTGGACTATGTATTCGAAGGCTTGGAGCCGACTGAAACCAGCAAGATGCTGAATAATGAATACCAAAGTGTTTATACACTGGCAGCATACGTACAGGACGAAGTAAAACTACTGGATGCAATCAGCGTAGTGGCAGGTATACGATATGCCTATAATGAAAAGTTTAAAAGCCAGTTCACGCCCAAACTATCCTTGATGTACCAATATTCAGGACTGAATGTACGTGCATCTTACGCTGCCGGATTCCGTTCACCTACCTTGCAACAAATGTATGCCGTTTCTGAAAGCCGTGGACAAATCACTGTCGGAGACCCTGGCCTGGACCCGGAAAAGAGCAATTTCTATAATTTGAATATAGAATACAATCATCGCTTGTTCTCCATTGCCGCTTCCATTTATCAGAATGACCTGAAAGACAAGATCGAAGCGGAAGATATAGGAACAACACCCGAAGATATTGAAAACGGTATCACTCGCAGACGCCAGTACCGTAATATAGAAAAGGCACGTGTGAAAGGCTTTGACATAGGTTTTTCAGTCCGTCCCTTCACAGGCTTCATGTTCGGAGCAAACTATATTTACACGGACGGGCGCAACCGTACAGAAGACATCCGTTTGGAAAGAACAGTACGTCACTCGGGTAATTTCAATGCCAGTTGGCGAAAAACATGGAATGATTATACATTCAATATTGCAATCAACGGACGCTATCAAGGTACACGCTGGTCTAAAACTTACGGTGACGCCCCCGCCCACCAGCTTTGGGATATCAACACACGCCATTCATTCAATTTAAAATCTGTTGCTCTGGAACCCGCCGTCGGAGTTGAAAACATTTTCAATTACACAGATGACCGTCCTTATAACAGTAATTATGCAACTCTGACACCGGGACGCTCTTTCTATGTCAGTCTGCTGGTTCGTTTCAAGCAATAAAACTATTTTTAGCATGGCTTCTAAAACCAGACTTGTCTATCTGCTCATAACAACTTTCTGCCTGGCAGGTTGCGGCTATAAAAGCCGCAACCCAGTGAGTGAAAACGGGCTATCTTCCGCAGATACCATACAAACAGCCTTGGCCCCCCGTTATGCCAAAGGCTTCAAAATAACTGTTCGTCCGGATGGAGTAAAGCTTCTGTACATCTCGGAGCCGAACAATAACCATGCAATACCCGAACTTTTCGCCTTAGTTCCTAAAGGAACAAAAGCCGAGATACCCGATGGCTATACCGTTATTCCGACTCCGACAGACAGAGTAATCTGCATGACCACGCCGCAACTGGCAGGTTTTACCGGTCTGAATGCTTATGACAAAGTGGTAGCGACAAGTACCACCCGCCGGATGCAGAATAAGGAATGGCTTGCCCGATTAAAAGACGGACGGGTGAAAAAGATAGGAATGGAAGGAAACTTTGATACGGAAATTATCATTGCATCCCAACCCGATATCATTTTCGTATCTCCCAACCGCCGGGGAGGGTATGAAGTGATGAAAGAGCTGAACATCCCTCTGGTCCCCTATTGGGCATTCAAGGAAACATCACCATTGGGGCTGTCCGAATGGATCAAGGTAGCAGGTATGTTTATCGGTAAAGAGGAAGAGGCATGCCAATTATTTGCACAAATGGAACAACGCTATAACCTATTGAAAGCCAAAGTTTCCAATGTAAAACAGCGTCCCAGTGTATTCAGTGGAGAAATGAGAAGAGATACCTGGTATGTACCCGGAGGACAAAGTTTCTATGCCCGCTTGTTCGCCGACGCAGGGGCCGATTACTTTATGAAGGATAATCCTGAAACAGGAGGTGTACTCATGGATTTTGAAACCGTATACGCCAAAGGATATAATGCCGGCTACTGGAGAGTGATGAATGGTTATAAAGGAGAATTCTCTTATGAAGCATTAAAAGCTTCCAATCCACAATATGCTGATTTCCGAGCTTTTAAAGAAAAGAAGGTTATTTATTGCAATCTGGAATGGATACCTTTGTATGAGAATCTTCCCCTCTCACCCGATGTTCTTCTGAGTGACATGATAAAAGCTTTTCACCCGGAACTACTTCCCGATTATCATCCTGTGTTTTATTCGCTTCTGGAAAAAGAATAAGTATTCCAGTTCTCATACTTATGGTAACAAACAGTTTTAATCCGGCTTATCTATTTCACTATTACAAAAATGGCTGAAGTCTTGGACTTCAGCCATTCCGTAAAACGGTTATCCTAATATACCGGCAATATCCTCCGCCATCTGCTTGTCAGTCAACCTGTTGGCTTTCATCAGCTCATCCAGATTATAGCGGTCTGCAAATTCTTTACGAAGTCCGTAATTCAGCACTCGCATTTCAGAATTACCATAATAACGCGCTATCTTCTCGCCGAATCCTCCATCCAGCACCCCGTCTTCCAACGTTACGACAATACGATGCCCCACTTTCAACTCTTCCAGCATCGGTTCGTCAAGCCCTGTTATGTAACGGGGATTAATCAAAGTAGCCTCAACACCCGACTCTTCCCGGAGCTTATTCTTCAAAGCCTGTCCCAAATCATAGAAAGCACCCAATGCAAGAATAGCGACAGTTTCTCCCCTGGCTGTCATTTTGTAGCGGTTTAACTCGCTATAATCCGTGTCAAACTCTTCCTTACGATGCACCACTGCCGCTCCCGGCACACGGATAGCAACGGGATATTCCGTCTGGCGGACAGCCCATTCCAACATAGCAAAATACTCTTCGGAACACGTAGGAGCCAGATAAACCATATTCGGGATGTTGCTGATAAGCGGAATATCGAAGAAACCCAGATGAGTCACATCGTTCATTCCGGCTACTGTCCCCATAAACACAGTGATCACCGCCGGATTTCCATTGATACACAAATCCTGAGACAACTGGTCATAGCAACGCTGGACAAAAGTACTGTAAACCCCGTACACCGGACGTCCGCCACCGGCAGCGATACCCGATGCCAATGCCACGGCATGTTCCTCGGCAATACCTACATCCACAAACTGACGCCCTGCCTGTTTCCGGCGTTCAGGAGTAAAACCTATCACAGTAGGAGTACCCGAGCTGATGGCAACAACCGTGTGGTCCTCCTTCATCTTCTCCAACAAAAACTTCCCGGTCAGGCTATGGTAATCCTCCATACCGCTGCAATCCACCTTCGGCTTACCCGTTTCCAGATCGAAAGGCATCTCCCAATGAAATTCCTCCCGGTCGGCTTCTGCCGGAGCGTATCCCTTTCCTTTCTGTGTGTGAATATGAACCACTGTGGGACGTGATGTATCTTTCACCTTGGCAAAAGCCGCAATCAAAGACGGAATATCATTCCCCTCTCCCACATAAAGATAATCCAACCCCAGAGAACGGAAGAAATTACAGGACGACCGTCCCTCCGTATCGCGCAGTTCCTTCAGGTTCTGATAGAGCCCACCGTGGTTTTCGGCAATGGACATTTCATTATCATTAACCACTATAATAAGGTTGGTTCCCATTTCTCCCGCATTACTCAGACCTTCATAAGCTTCCCCGCCGCTGAGCGATCCATCCCCTATCACGGCAATGATATTCTCGTGTCCGCCTTTCAGATCTCTGGCTTTGGCAAGACCGCAAGCCAGACTGACAGAGGTGGAAGTATGGCCGATAGTGAAAAAATCGTGCCCGCTTTCCCGGGGATTGGTGTATCCGGACACCACATCATAATCCTCCGGATTCAGGAAAGCATCCTTACGCCCGGTCAGCATCTTATGTGTATAACTTTGATGGGATACATCATATACCATCTTATCCGTCGGTGAATTGAATACATAGTGCAATGCTATTGTAGCCTCCACCATTCCCAGATTAGGTCCCACATGCCCTCCGTGAGCACTTAACTTGGTCAATAATGCATTGCGGACTTCACCGGCCAACTGTCTTAACTGTTCCGCAGAAAACCGTTTTATGTCTTGCGGAGAATTTACTTGTTCAATATACATCGTTCTACCTATTTAAATGATTTCATCTGTTGTCTTACTTCATTCCGATGCGAACAAAGCCGCTTTCATTTCACAATGCAAAGATAAGCCAGACCCCATTCATTCTTTGTAGATAAATTACAGATAGAATTACCATTTTTACAGAAAGGAACTGTATCACAAAAACATGGTATTGCAACCCGGTTATCAATTCTGCGAGAGCCGGTAATCACTGGGGGCGACACCTGTTATTTTCTTGAAAAGCACACTGAAGCACTGCACATTAGGATAGCCTAACTTCCGTGCCACAGCAGCAGGCGTATGACCGTCCTGCAACAACATGTGCCTGGCTATATCCAGCCGCTTCAGTTGAAAATATTCCTCCAAAGTCTTGCCGGTTTCAAATCTCAGCAGATCATTGAAGTAAGCGACAGACAAATCAAGCTCCCCCGCCATATAGCCGGATGTGGGCAACTTGCCGCCCTGCAACCTTCCGGATGCGATATATTCCACAAACAAACGTTCCATGTTTTCCAAAAGAGCCTTGTTCTTATTCTCACGGGTAATAAACTGACGTTCATAATACCGGGTGCAATAATCCAACAGAAGTTCTATATGCCGGGAAAGAATAATACTGCTATGAGTATCAATGGGATGATGCAACTCATCCTCTATATTCGAGAGGCAACACGTCACTTTCTCTGTCTCACGCCGTGAAAGATGCAGCGCTTCTTCCTTGCGATAATGGAAAAAGGTATAATTTTTAATATGATTCTTCAGTGAGGTGCGGAACAACAGGTCAGGATGAAATGCCAAAAGATATCCTTTATCCGGCAACGTATTCTCCTTACTCATACGAAAGATCTCGCCGGGAGTGAGAAACACCATGGTAGCATTGGAGTAATCATAATATTTCCGTCCGCAGCAGCAACAACCGCCCGGACAATCCTCAATCAGCAAGACAGCATAGAATTCAAATTTCACCGCATCCTCTTCCAATGAAGGATTCTCCAGATTGATGATGCTCACCTGCGGATGCAATGTCTTGCAACCCAGACAGCGATTACATTCATATACAGTCCTCAAGTCCAACATAGTCTCTTTCATTGCTTGTTAAAACAGGATACTATAAAGGAAGGTTTTGTGTACGATATTCATTCGGTGTACAGCCCACACGCTTCTTGAACAACCGGCAGAAATGCTGCGGATATTGAAATCCCAGTGAATAAGCTACCCTGCTGACGGTTTCTCTCCTGTCGGACATCCGTTCTTTCGCCAGTTCTATCACTTTTTCCTGAATATATTCCTGTGGGGTCTTGCCGGTTTCCTTCTTGAACATATCCCCGAAGTAGTTGGATGAAAGGCACAGTTTGTCAGCAAAGTATTTCACGGTAGGCAATCCGTCACGCTCGGCAAGTTCGCCCTCAAAATAATCGTCAAGCAACCCTTCAAAGCGTGTCAGCACATCACGGTTCGAATGACTGCGGGTGGCGAACTGACGTTCATAAAAACGCATACAGTAATTAAGAAGCAGTTCTATATAGTTTACCAGCAAGGTCTTACTATGCTTGTCCACCCCCCGTTCCAGTTCCATACGGATAATCTTCAGGCAATCTGTCATAATATTGCGCTCATCTTCCGAAAGGTGCAGCGCCTCGCTCACTTCATACGAAAAGAAAGTATATTTCTTTATTGTTTTTCCAAGCGTAGTCCCCCGTAACAAATCCGGATGAAAAAGAATTCCAAGCACATTCAACTGCACACGGTCGGTGGTCAATGTGGTTTCCGTTGTTTGTCCCGGAGCAAAACATACTACGGTTCCTTCCTGATAGTCATAACTCCGACGCCCGTACTTGATATCACAAGCTTTCTCCAATTTCAGATAAAGTGCATAAACACCATAGTTCCAGTGCACATAGTCCATCTGCCGGGTAGCCTTGTTCAAATCAATGACACTGACCAACGGATTCAGTGTTTCAAGTCCGTATAGACTATTATATTGGTCCACACTGTCTAAATTTAATATTTTATCCATCATTCTAACTTGTTTAATGCCTGCTAAAATATAGCTTTTTCAGTTATTTGAATAATACGGTTACAAAAATAGGAGGTTATCCGGACAAGGTTATAACCCCAATTACGGATTATTTTACCTTAGTTACTGAATCTTATCCCATCCGGGAATAAAAAGAAGAGCCGGAATGTTCCTGCCGGACTACCCCTCCATATTATATGGCAGAATCTGTAATTAAGGTTAGGATACCCGTAATTTATCTACAAAGAACCCAAGCAAATATACCTAAATTTGCAACATCATAAAATATTAAAACGTATATTTGAACCAAATAACATCAATCGTATGAAAAGACTCGGATTATTTATGACGGTAATCATGATACTGTGTATTACCGTAAACGCACAGAAACAGAGCAACAGAACATTAGTAGCTTACTTCTCGGCAACAGGTACAACAGAGAAAGCCGCCAAACAGGTAGCGGAGGTGACAGGCGGAGCCCTCTACGAAATACAACCTGCAAAGAAATATACCTCCGCCGACCTGGACTGGCACGACAAATCCTCGCGCAGCAGTGTGGAAATGGCAGACGCCCTGTCACGTCCCGCATTGCGTTCCCAGCCCAAAAACTTGGCAGCCTATGATACCATCTATATCGGTTTCCCCATTTGGTGGAACCTGGCTCCAAGAATCATCAACAGTTTTATAGAAAAAGGTGATTTCACAGGCAAGATCCTCATTCCATTCGCTACCTCGGGTGGAAGCCGCATTTCTAACGCCGAACAAGAATTAAAGAAAGCCTATCCCAACCTGAACTGGCAGAAAGGCAGGCTGATGAACGGTGTTACCAAAGAAGAGATTAAACAATGGACTAAAAAATAAATAGTATGAGAAAGAATTTAGGAGCAAAACCTTTTACCTATCCGCAACCGGTATTTATCATCGCCGCATACGATGAAAACGGTATTCCCAATGCCATGAATGCGGCTTGGGGCGGTATCAGTGAAATGAATGAAATCAGTATTTGTATCAGTGAAGGTCACAAGACAACGGCCAACATTCTGAAACGCAAAGCATTCACAGTGAGCATGGCAGAAGCCGGGCAAATCATCGCTTGCGATTATGTAGGCATTGTTTCGGGCAACAAGGTTCCGGACAAATTCGCCCGTGCGGGATTCCATGCCACCCGGTCGGAGTTTGTGGATGCCCCGCTGATTGATGAATTATCCGTAGCTGTGGAATGCAAGCTGAAGGATTACAATCCCGAAACCTGTATCCTGCGCGGCGAAATAGTCAATGTAAGTGTAGATGAACGTGCACTGGATAAGAATGGAAAAGTGGATGCCTCCAAAGTTATTCCCGTCATCTTCGACCCGTTCAATAATGATTATCTGAAAGTAGGAGAAAAAGTGGGTAATGCTTTCTCGGATGGCAAGGCCTTAAAATAACGGAATCCGATATGATACAAACAGCGGAGGCAGTTTTTTCCATACAGGACAAACTCCGGCAAACCAATTCCTAAGCTCTCACATCTTTGTGACTAAGCCTTTTTGAACGTATGATTTCTATCTCCCAAGCTTGCGGAGTTAAATCCATAGCCTTTGGAGTTATCTCCATAAGCTTTGGAGTTAACTCCAAAGGCTATGGAGATAGAAATCATAGGTTTAAAAAGGCTTAAGTGCAGGAATAAAAAGGCTTAACCATCCCCATAGTGCCCCCCAATGATTCCGCCAACATTTCTTCTTCAAACTTATCTATCAGCAAATCTCTATTATTTTTAGTTCCTGTTTAAATTTTCATCGGCAATATCCTCTGCTTTGCCGGCTTCCCGATTACGGCACATTCTGAATGATGCCTTATTCATTATTAAGCCTGATAAAAAAAGATTTCTATAATTATAGCAAGAAAAGACTTGTTTCTCCCGTTCAAATAAGTAACTTTGTACGGTTAAGTTTGGCTCCTCATGCCAGCTATCACTTTCAGTCCGTCTATGTAAAGCCTGAAAGCAAGATGAAGGAACTACTGTCAGGACAGCGTATTGTCATTCAGAGGATTATATTGACTGAAAGCACTGAAGGAAACTTTTAAATTAGATTTCCGGAGAGGAATAATTATATAATAAAAAATGAAAAAGGCCCAATTAATCGTAGCCGGCATTGGTCCCGGCTCACCTGAAGATATGACTCCCGCTGTAATACAAGCAGTAAAAAACAGCGATGTAGTAATCGGCTATAAATACTATTTCCAGTTTATCAAGCCCTACCTGGAACCGGGCACCGAATGTATAGACACCGGAATGAAACGTGAAAAAGCACGTGCCGAACAGGCTTTCGAGCTGGCGGAACAAGGAAAGACTGTATGCGTTATCAGCTCGGGAGATGCCGGAATTTATGGCATGGCTCCGCTGGTTTACGAAATGAAACGCGAGCGTGGCAGCCGGGTAGAAATAGAAGTATTGCCGGGTATCAGTGCTTTTCAGAAAGCGGCTTCCCTGTTAGGAGCACCCATCGGTCACGATTTCTGTGTGATTTCTCTCTCCGACCTCATGACGCCATGGGACCGGATTGAAAAACGCATCCATGCAGCCGCAACGGCAGATTTCGTAACGGCAGTCTATAATCCCAAAAGCGAAGGGCGGTATTGGCAACTCTACAGATTAAAAGAAATTTTTCTGAAAGAGCGTGAAGCCGAAACCCCGGTAGGCTTTGTGCGTCAGGCCGGACGTAAGGAAGAAACTGTGACAATCACCACTTTGCAAGAATTCGATCCCGAACAGGTGGATATGTTTACAGTGGTATTGATTGGCAACTCCCAGTCTTATTATCGGGAAGGGAAATTAATCACTCCGCGTGGTTATTACCGGGAAAAGACCACCGATGCGACAGGAATCGGTCAGGAAATTATGATAAACAGTTTCCGTACTATTGAGAAAGAATTGAAAAATAAAAATATTCCTTCGGATCACAAATGGGCGTTACTGCATGCCATCCATACCACAGCCGATTTCGAGATGGAAAACATATTGCATGTAGATCCTCTTGCCGTAGAATGTCTGTATAAAATATTGAATGAAGGAAAAGTACGTACAATTATTACGGATGTGACGATGGCTGCCGCGGGCATCCGTAAAGGTGCTTTGGAACGGATGGGCATCGGGGTGAAATGCTATCTGGGTGACGAACGCGCGGCAGCATTGGCAAAAGAAAAAGGAATCACCCGTACACAGGCCGGTATACGTATGGCAGCAGAGGAACATCCGGAAGCTTTATATGTATTCGGTAATGCCCCTACAGCATTGATGGAACTGTGTGACCTGATACGGAAAGAAAAAGCGCATCCATGCGGTATCATCGCTGCTCCGGTGGGCTTTGTGCACGTTTGCGAAAGCAAACACATGGTGAAACCTTTCAGCCACATCCCCAAACTGATAGTAGAAGGACGCAAAGGGGGAAGCAATCTGGCAGCGACCCTGGTAAATGCCATCCTTACTTTTGATGATGCGGAACAACTGAAACCGGGAAGAGATGTATAAGTCCATGCAAACATTCTATATAATAGGTATAAGCGATGACCGGAATCAATTTCTTTCTCCTGAAATCCGGAACTTGGTTTCTCAAGGGAAAGTCTTCTCGGGAGGAAAACGTCATCATGAACTGGTACACGCTTATTTGCCGGAAGATGCCGTATGGATAGACATCACCGTCCCGCTGGATGCGGTATTCTCCCGTTACGAGGAACATCCCGAAATAATTGTTTTCGCTTCAGGCGACCCGTTGTTTTTCGGCTTCGCCAATACCGTCATGAGAAAACTCCCGTCGGCAAAGATTATCTTATTCCCCACCTTCAACTCGCTGCAAATGCTGGCACACCGTATATTGCTCCCCTATCAGGAGATGCAGACCTTGTCGCTGACCGGACGTCCTTGGGATGCATTCGACTCTGCTTTAATCAGAGGAGATAAACTGATAGGCGTGTTGACCGACCGGGAAAAGACACCTGCCACCATTGCCGCCCGGATGCTGGAGTATGGATATGACAACTACCGCATGACCGTGGGGGAAGCATTAGGCAATGGCGAGGAAGAATCTGTACGTACATTCTCTTTAGAGGAAGCCTCCCAATCTGCTTTCCGCTTTCCCAATTGCCTGATACTGCAAAGAAACAAGGTGCATCCCCGTCCGTTCGGAATTCCCGAAAGTGAATTTCATTTGTTGAACGGACGCAACAAAATGATTACCAAAATGCCTGTCCGCTTGCTTACTCTCAGTATGCTGACATTAAGGGAAAAGAAATCATTCTGGGACATCGGTTTCTGCACCGGTTCCGTTTCCATAGAAGCCAAACTCCAATTTCCGGAGCTGAAAGTGACAGCATTCGAACAGCGTACGGAAGGTAAAGAGTTAATGGAACGCAACAGTCGTAAATTCGGCACGCCCGGCATTACAACCGTCATGGGTGATTTTCTGGAAACGGAACTCGGCGGGCTTCCCGCCCCCGATGCCGTATTTATAGGTGGTCATGGAGGAAAAATGATAGAGATTCTACAAAAAATCAAAGAAGTGCTGTTGCCTGACGGAGTCATTGTATTCAATTCGGTTTCGGAAGAGAGCAAGGCCCTGTTCACAAAAGGTATAACACAAATCAACAAGAAGGTAACACAGTGTACCCGTATTGCTGTGGATACCTTTAATCCGATAGAGATAATGAGAGCGGAATAAATGATTTAAAACAGATAACAAATGAAAGCAATCATACTGATATCAGAAGCCAGCCTGCCGTTGGCAAAAACACTACAAAGAGAGTTGCCGGATACCCTTATTTATACCAAAAACGAATGCGAAGGCTGTATTTCCATCACATCCTGCCATCGGTTCATAGAGGAGCATTTCAATGACTTCGACAGCATCATCTTTATTGGTGCCATGGGAATCTGTGTACGCAGCATTGCAGGATGCATAAAAAACAAATATAAAGATCCGGCAGTGGTCTGTGTGGACAGTACAGGGCGCTTTGTCATTTCAGTACTTTCCGGGCATGTGGGGGGAGCCAATGAACTGACCCGCCATATTGCCGCCATTACAGGAGGAGAAGCTGTGATTACCACCCAAAGTGACAATGCCGGGTTATGGGCACTGGACACGCTAGCTGAAAAATATGACTGGAAAATAACTGTTCCTCATGCAGAAATGAACAGACTGGTCACACTTTTTGTCAACCGGGAACCAACGGTGCTGCTGCTCGATATAAAGGATAAAGGTACGGAGTATCTGGAACGCACACTTCCCGCACACGTAAAAGTGTTCTATCATTTCGAAGACATACCCCAATCGGAATTCAAGTTGATTATTGCTGTTACACCTTATATATATAGTGCGGAGATTCCCATGCTCTGCTTCCATCCCGCTGTCCTCCACTTGGGAATAGGTTGCCGGAAACAATGCGATCCTTCGGGCATTGCGGAATACATAGAAGCCGTGATGCACAGACAAGGTTTGTGTCCGTTCTCTCTCGCCTCCCTCAATACCATCGAACTGAAAAAAGACGAGCCTCTGCTGGAAATCCTCCACCGGCGATGGGCCGATACGGAAACCCATATTTATCCTGCGGAAGAACTGAAAGATATCACAGTCCCCCATCCGTCTGAAAAGGCATTCGAAGTGACAGGCGTCTATGGAGTGGCCGAAAGCACAGCCTTGAAAAGCAGCGGTGAAGGAACACTTGTATTGGAAAAACAAAAGGGCATGCTGACAGAAGGAAATCACTTCACTTTTGCCATAGCCGTCAGTGCGACAGCCATGCGTGGCGGACATATAGAGATCGTGGGTGCAGGTCCCGGTGATCCCGAACTGATTTCGGTACGCGGAAAACGAATGTTGGAGAAAGCGGACCTTGTTCTGTATGCCGGAAGTCTTGTTCCCCGCGAATTGACCTTTTATGCTAAAGAAGGAGCGACTGTACGCAGTTCCGCCGGTATGGATTTGGAGGAACAATTCGCCTTGATGAAAAAGTTTTATGATAAAGGATTGTTTATTGTACGCTTGCACACGGGAGACCCTTGCATTTATGGAGCCATCCAGGAACAAATGGCTTTCTTCGACCGCTACAAGATGAGTTATCATATCACTCCGGGGATCTCCTCGTTCCAAGCGGCTGCGGCAGCATTGAGGTCACAGTTTACCATCCCCGAAAAAGTACAAAGTATAATCCTCACCCGTGGGGAAGGCCGTACTCCGATGCCCGAAAAAGAACAATTACATAAATTGGCGCAATCGCAAAGTACAATGTGCATTTATTTAAGTGCGGGCATTGTGGAACAGGTACAGGAAGAGCTGATGCAGGCATACCCTCCCGAAACTCCGGTTGCCGCCTGTTATAAGCTGACTTGGAAAGAAGAAAAGATTTATCGCGGAGAGTTGAAGGATTTGGCTAAGATAGTACGTGACAATAACCTGACGCTGACTACCTTATTGGTAGTAGGCGAAGCAATAGACAACCGGAAAGGTCTGTCCCGGCTCTATGCGCACGAGTTCAAACACTTGTTCAGAAAATAAAAAAAGAATCATTCACATCCAGCCTATGATACTGATTTTAGGAGGAACCACCGAAGGACGCACCGCCGTGAAAGTTGCCGATGAAGCCGGAAAGCCCTACTTCTACTCTACCAAAGGAGAATGGCAGGAGATACAATGCAAGCACGGCATCCGTATCACCGGAGGAATGAACACGGAGAAAATGGAAAGTTTCTGCCGCCAAAACGACATCCGTTTATTGGTGGATGCTGCCCACCCGTTTGCCTCCCAACTCCACCGGACTGTGGATGAAACAAGCCGGACACTACATCTTCCTGTCATACGTTTTGAAAGGAAGTATCCTCCACGCACCGAAAACATCATCTGGTGTGAAGACTATACAGATGCCATTTACCGGTTAGAGAAAGCAGGAACCGATCATCTGCTGGCACTGACCGGAGTACAGACCATCGGGAAGTTACGCCCTTATTGGGAGAAACATACCTGTTGGTTCCGCGTACTGGAACGGGAAACTTCCATCACATTAGCCCAAGAACAAGGCTTCCCGAAAGGAAATCTGGTATTCTATCATGCCGGAGAATCCGAAGCTCTTTTATTAGAGACACTACATCCACAAGCCATTCTGACCAAGGAAAGCGGAGAATCCGGAGGATTTTCGGAGAAAGTGAAAGCGGCACAGGCTGCAAAAATCCCGGTCTTTGCTATAAAACGCCCTCCCCTTCCCCGACATTTCATGATCGTTACCGGTGAATATGGATTGAGAAAACAGATAGAAAAGAACATCCCTGCTTTTTACCCGTTGAGAAGCGGCTATACCACAGGGGCCTGCGCTACTGCAGCTGCAAAAGCAGCATTGACGGCTCTGATTTTAGGGGAAGAACAGAAAATGATATCCTTCCGCCTTCCCGATGACGAGGAAATGACCTTACCGGTATCCCATACAGAAATAGAAAAGAACAGTGCCACCTGCACCGTTGTTAAAGATGCGGGAGATGATCCGGATGTCACTCACGGCGCATCCATTGTGGTAACGGTAAGTTTTAGCAATCACCCGGACATCCGTTTCCTGCAAGGTGAAGGAGTGGGACGAGTCACCCTTCCGGGGCTGGGATTGGAAATCGGGGAACCCGCCATCAATCGCATCCCCCGACAAATGATAATGAAAGAATTATCGGCGCTTTATGATAAAGGGCTGGATATTACCATTTCCGTTCCCGGAGGAAAAGAGTTGGCACAACGTACTTTCAATCCTAAACTAGGAATTGTGGATGGCATTTCCATAATTGGAACTTCGGGCATTGTCCGTCCTTTTTCTTCAGAAGCTTTTGTCGAGGCTATCCGCAGGGAAGTGGAGGTTTGTGTGGCTGTGGGCTCATCCAGACTCATCATTAATTCGGGAGCAAAAAGCGAACGTTTTGTGAAGAAGGAGTATCCGGGGTTACCTGCTCAGGCTTTTGTACATTATGGAAATTTTATCGGGGAGACACTCAAGATAGCTGCCAAGCTTAAGGTTCCATTGGTTACTTTAGGCATTATGATAGGCAAAGCGGTGAAACTGGCCGAAGGAAATCTGGACACACATAGTAAGAAAGTAGTGATGAATAAAGAATTCCTAAAACAAGTGGCAATGGAAGCCGGATGCTCTCCGGATGTTGAAAGCATGATAGAAAGGTTGACATTAGCCCGTGAATTATGGACATTGCTGTCTGAAGAAGACTGCGGAAAGTTCTTTCCGTGTTTGTTGGAACATTGTTTTGCACATTGCGTCCCCTTGTTGCCCGAAGGAAAATTAACAATCCTCTTGATTGATGAAGAAGGGAATATTCCTTTCAGGATACAATAACTGATTATTTAAACGCTGCTAAACGGAAGCTAATATAGCAGTGACTTGTTCTAACAATTCCTCTATGGTATCTACCTTTATCGTCCTCCCGGCTACCGGGTGGATAATATATCCATTGGTAGTCATATCTCCCGTTTCAATATAAAAATCGGACTCAACACGCCGGCTTGCCAGAATACCATTCCGCTGCAAAGCTTTCCGTACCATCGCATACTTATTCCCATGTCCCACCAGACGGACTTCTTTTTCAAACTCATTGTCAATGCGGAACAGTCCGGTTTCCATATCAAAAACAATACCCTTACGAGAGAAAAAATTACTCAGGCATCCGTCTATGGAAAGATCTTCAGGAGTTCCTATAGTCACTCCATTGGCTTTATCCATCAGCCAAATCTTATCAGCAATCTGCAAAGCTAACTCTAAATCATGGGTGGAAAGAAAAATCGTCTTGTTGGTAGAACGTGACAAATGATGAAGCAATTGCATAATCTCCACTTTACTGGGGAAATCAAGAAAAGCAGTCGGCTCATCCAGAAAAATCACCGGGGTTTCCTGTGCCAACGCCTTTGCGATCATTACTTTCTGACGCTCACCGTCACTCAAAGTATGTACCATCCGGTATTTCAAATCCTCAATCCTTACCAACGCAATGGCATCGTTTACTGTTTTCTTGTCCTCCTTGCTTAAATTTCCCCAGAAACCGGTATAAGGACTGCGCCCCATACCCACCAGTTCTTCTACGGTCATGTTCCGCAGGCTGCATTTTTCGGTCAATACCACTCCGATAACTGTCGCCAACTGTTTATCGGTGTAATCCGTCAGTTTCTTTCCCATTATTTCTATCTCTCCTCCTACAGCCGGCTGAAAGGCAGACAAAGTACGCAATAAAGTAGATTTCCCTACTCCATTCGCACCCAAAAGACAAGTCAGTTCCCCACTGCGGATAGTAGCATCAATGTCCTTCGCTACAATCTTGGTCCCCCCCTTACCGGGGTAACCGGTAGTCAGTTTCCGAATATGTATAGTTTCTTGATTCATCATTACTCATTCATTTCATTGCGACGTTTATTGAATAAAACCGACATCACTACCGGAGCGCCTACCAAAGCCGTCACCGAATTTACCGGCAATGCACCTTCGAAACCGGGCATACGGGCAATCAAATTACATACCAATGCCAATGACGCACCTGCCAGTAAAGAAGCAGGCATCAGAATACGATGATCGGATGTGCGGAACATTCCCCTGCAAAGATGCGGAACGGCCAGCCCCAGAAAAATAATCGGACCGCAATATGCGGTAACAATAGCTACCAATACTCCCGAACAAGTAATGACAAGCAGACGGGCACGTTTTATATTCAATCCGAGATTCCGTGCGTATGCATCTCCCAGCAACAAAAGATTCAATGTTTTGACAAGCAGGAAGGAAAGTGGCAACAATACCACCATGATACATATAAATAAAGTCATCTGATCTCCCGATACACGGGCAAAACTTCCCAGCCCCCAAATGACATATGCACGAATATCCTCCTCCACACTGAAAAATTTCAGCACACCGATCACCGCATTGGCTATATAACCAATCATCACACCGATAATCAGCAAAGTAACATTGCCCCTTACTTTTTGGGAAACGAAAACAATAAGTGCCATAATGGAAAGTGAACCTGCAATAGCTGCTATGGTAAGGGCTATTTCCCCCATAAAGCCTAGCTTGCTCAAAGCAACGCCACCCAAACTACCCGAAAGAAGCACCACAAAAGCAACTCCCATACTGGCTCCCGAACTGATGCCCAGTACCGACGGACCGGCCAAAGGATTGCGAAAAACAGTCTGCATCTGTAAACCGCTGACAGAGAGCCCCGCCCCCGCCACCAATGCGGTAAGCGCCTGTGGTACCCGTGATTTCCAAATAATATTTTGCCAGATAACAGACTCATTCCCTGTTCCCCAAAGGATATTCCACACAGCACGAAGCGGTATGGAAACAGAACCTAATACCAGATTCAGAAAGAAAAACAGAAAAATAGAAGCCATAATTAACAGCATATAAAATGCAACAGGTCGTTTCATATACTATTTTTCTATTTAAGCAATTCATAATATCCCGGTTGGTGGCCGGACAAAAGCTGCGGATGAAAGATTTGAATCAAATCTGCCAAAACAACTTCCGGTTCTGTAGGCATACTCTCATAAAAAGGTTTTTCACGCATGTTACAATAAATCACCCCTTTCTCTTTGTATGCTTTAAAATCAACATAACGGGCATCTTCTTCTTTCAACGTGTTATAAGAAAATTTTCCTTGATAGCTATTCACAATACGCCAATAATCGGCACCGGCCGCTTGGCTGTAGACTGTTTCAAAATCGAGGGTGACCCCTCCAGACCGTTCATCGTCTTTCAAAAAATAATCGGCACCGGCATCTTTAAACAATTGTGCGAGAAAACTCCTCCCTCCTACAGCATACCAATTGCCGCCCCGCAATTCCCCACTGAATACTACCGGGCGTTTTGTCACCCGGCCGGTCAGTTCCTTCAGCTCGTTATATCTTTTCTTAATAGCGGCAAACTGCTCATTAGCTTTATCTTCTTTTCCCAATAACAAGCCCACAAACTTTATCCATTCAGCCTGTCCCAAAGGAGTCATTTCCTTATATCCCAAATGCGGCATCAAAGGAATGCCTACCTCTTTCAAAGCATCGTATCCCCCTCGTTTAAAAGGAGAGATCAAAATCAAATCCGGGTTTACACTCATAATCACCTCATTATCGAAATTCCCTTCAATACCTATCTTATGAATGCTTCCTTCTTTCAAACGATCATTTATTTTCTTGTTAAACAAATGGCGTGTACTGGTGATACCCACCACTGCATCCAGCTCTTCCAACTTGATAAAATTGGAAAGTTGCAGGGAAGTCATGCAGATAACGCTTCGTATGGGAGTTTCAATAACTGTATAATCCGCAGGTATGTTTTCCGCTTCCACACCTCTTGGCACCAAAGCATAATGAAAAGACTGACTTTCTTTATTCTGAGGGTCCTGAATGTCAAGCAGACAAGCCTGATCCGTATAAGTTATTTTAAACCCTTGGGCATATTCCGGAATAATCTTCACAATAGAAGAATCTGTCAATGTCTTATGTTCCAAATTCCCGGAACCCTGTTTGTGCTTACTTTGGCAGGCTGTAACAGTCAATAATAACAAGAGCCCCGAAGCCAATATTAGTTTTTTCATGTTCTTTTCTGTTTTTCAGCCAACAAAGGTAATCAATTCTCTTGCTTTATACAGAATTTTTCAGCACTTTTGCGTGCTTAAAAACTGTAAATACCCACAAAAGATGAGTCATCCGATCTATTTTGTTTCTTTAGGACCCGGTGATGCCGAACTGATTACATTAAAATCATTGCATGCTTTACAACAAGCAGACATAATATATTGTCCATCAACGGTTCGGGAACCAGATAAAATTTTGTCACGTGCCGCCACCCTGTTACATAAGCTAGACATCAAAGGAGATATACACCTATTCTCACTCCCGATGAGCAAAGACAGGACAAAAGCAATCAAAGTCTATCGGCAACTTTTCGAAAAAATGAGGCTGGAACAAAAAGCAGGAAAACGGTTGGCGGTAGCAGTAGAAGGCGATGCGGGAATTTACGCCTCCGTTCACTATGTACTGGATCTCCTCGAAGAAAATGGAATCCCCGTAGAGCAACTTCCCGGTATTCCTTCATTCATCGCTGCGGAAGCTGCCGCAAAACTACATCTCATCAGCCAAAAAGAAAGACTGGTCATTATTCCGGGCAATATTACTTCGGATGAACTGGACATGTATCTTAGCCATCATCATGTGCCGGTTATCATGAAATTATCTCAATGTGCGGATATAGTACAGGATTACATGGAGTCCCACCCCCAATACAGTTATCATTATTTTGAAAATATATCGACAGCCGAAGAATATCATTCTTCCCATCAGGCGGAACTGAAAAGAAGAGTATTTCCTTATTTTTCCCTAATGATCATCTTTAACGAACAGATACGGAAGGACAATAGTTCAAAATAGCGTTCAGAATACCTTCAATATTTACATCATCTTTCTTGATAACTAAAAAATTGTGGTACATTCCTTCTTTCCGGTAACGGATCACAATCGACTTGAGTTTACCAGACTTTGTGTACTCCTTTTCTATCTCTGTGATGTTTTGCAAAGGAAAAACATGCTGAGGCTTCATCCCTCTTATAGCTAAGGCAAAAGAATCAGGAGTAATAGTATAAACAGACAATAACCTTACCCCCATTATCAGCAGAGAAGGAGTCAAGACCAGCAAAGATGCATATCTTCCATGCGCTATAAAAAGGCATGTACACGCCACCAACATAATAGCAATAACCGTCCAAACCCATAAAGGATAGCTGGGTCTGAATTCTTGTTTCTCCATAGGCCACATCTATTTTGTATAGTTACAAAAATAGGGAGATTCAGTTTAATAACCCAAATCTCCCTCAAGGAATTTATAAACTATTTCTAACAATTAATCTAGAGAATACCCTTTACTGTTTCCAGCATACCCTTTTCTTGAATAGAGTCAAGATCAGCTTTCACAGCTGCGGTCAAACCCGGAATGTTGTTCAAGTTCTCACCCCAAATAGATTCTGCAGCCAACACGCCTTCCGCCACTTTCTGAGTGCAGCCTGTAGCCCAAAGTTCTTTCAGCAGATTCATGATTTCAGGAGCATCGTTCGGAACAATCTCAGCACCGTCAGCACGAACACCACCTTTATAATAAGTGATGATAGCCGCCAGTCCCAATACCAAGCCTTTAGGCAACTCACCCTTACGTTCCAGATAAACTTTCAAACCCGGGAGGTCGCGAGTCTCATATTTAGGAAATGAATTCAGCATGATAGAAGTCACCTGGTGATCAACAAACGGATTGTTGAAACGCTCCAAAACATCTTCCGCAAACTTCTTCAATTCTTCTTTCGGCAGGTTCAGGGTTTCCATCAACTCATCGAACATAACTTTATGAATGTATTTACCTACCACTTCATGCTCGCAAGCCTCGCGCACAATGTTGATTCCAGACAGATAGGCTACCGGAGACAGCACTGTGTGAGGACCGTTCAACAAAGTAACTTTTCTTTCGTGATAAGGAGCTTCAGACGGAACAAACAATACATTCAAACCGGCCTTGTCGGCAGGGAATTCCTTGGCGATCTCCTGCGGAGCTTCAATTACCCACAAATGGAAGATTTCTGCCTGTACCACCAGATTGTCATCATACTGCAATTTTTCTTTAATAGCAGCGATATCTTTGCGGGGGAATCCCGGTACAATACGGTCTACCAAAGTAGCGTAGACACCACAAGCTTCCTCAAACCATTGCTTGAAGTCTTCACCCAGGTTCCACAATTCAATATATTGATAGATGGTTTCTTTCAGTTTATGACCGTTCAGGAAAATCAATTCGCAAGGGAAGATTATTAAACCTTTGCTCTTATCGCCATTGAACGTTTTATAACGGTGATACAACAACTGAGTCAGTTTGCCCGGATAAGATGAAGCAGGGGCATCATCCAGCTTGCAGGCAGGATCAAAAGCGATACCGGCCTCTGTCGTATTAGAGATAACAAAACGCATTTCCGGCTGTTCCGCCAATTTCATAAATTCATCATTCTGAGAATAAGGATTCAAAGCACGGCTGATCACATCAATTTTTGTCAGGCTGTTTACCACCTGTCCCTTATCCAAACCTTGCAAGTTTACATGATACAGACAATCTTGTGCGTTCAACATGTCAACCATGCCTTTTTCAATAGGTTGAACCACCACCACACTGCTGTTGAAATCAGTTTTTTCGTTCATGTTGTAGATAATCCAATCCACAAACGCACGAAGAAAGTTACCCTCACCAAATTGAATGATTCTTTCGGGACGTTGAGTCTTTGCTGCTGTCTCCTTGTTTAATGCTTTCATATTTTTAATTATATTATGTGTTTATCCATACCTGTACTTATCGAAGACGAATCAGATTTTATTGTGTACTCATAGTATTCATGCTTTCTCTTAAACGGTAATATATATTTAAGTTTTTATATATCATCATTGATCCAAGCATTTAAAATCTTTAAATCTTCGCCGCAAAGATACAAATAATTTTGTTATTCCAAATAAAATTTCTACTTTCGTGTTCGATAACGGTTAATAAATCTAAAGAGATGCTCTTTGACATCTTTTTTAGAATGAGTTTTTACTGAAAGTCAAAATAAACAACAATTATATAGATATAAAAAGACTACTTATGAAAAACTTTATGGATGAAAACTTCCTGCTTCAGACAGAAACTGCGCAGAAGTTGTATCATGAACATGCGGCTAAAATGCCTATTATCGATTACCACTGCCACCTGATTCCCCAGATGGTTGCTGACGACTATCAGTTTAAGTCACTGACAGAAATCTGGTTGGGTGGAGACCACTATAAATGGCGTGCCATGCGTACCAACGGTGTGGACGAGCGTTATTGTACCGGTAAAGACACCACAGACTGGGAAAAATTCGAAAAATGGGCGGAAACAGTTCCTTATACCTTCCGCAATCCATTATACCATTGGACTCATTTGGAATTGAAAACCGCATTTGGAATCAATAAAGTATTGAATCCGAAAACAGCCCGCGAGATTTTTGATGAATGTAATGAAAAGCTTGCCAAACCGGAATACTCCGCACGAGGCATGATGCGTCGTTATCATGTGGAAACCGTTTGTACAACCGATGATCCAGTAGATTCATTGGAATATCACATCAAAACCCGTGAAAGCGGATTCGAAATTAAAATGCTTCCCACTTGGCGTCCAGACAAGGCTATGGCAGTAGAAGTTCCTGCTGATTTCCGTGCTTATATGGAAAAATTGTCTGCTGTAAGCGGTGTCACGATCTCTTCTTTCGATGACATGGTAACTGCTTTGCGGAAACGTCATGACTTCTTTGCTGAACAAGGTTGTAAATTGTCTGACCACGGAATTGAAGAGTTTTATGCTGAAGACTATACTGATGCTGAAATCAATGCTATATTTAATAAAGTATATGGTGGTACAGAACTGACCAAGGAAGAAATTCTGAAATTCAAATCAGCCATGCTGATCGTATTTGGGGAAATGGATTGGGAAAAAGGCTGGACCCAGCAGTTCCACTATGGAGCAATCCGCAACAACAACACCAAGATGTTCAAACTTCTGGGACCTGATACTGGTTTCGATTCAATCGGTGAGTTTACCACCGCCAAAGCGATGGCAAAATTCCTTGACCGCCTGAATACAGAAGGAAAACTGGCCAAAACTATCCTTTACAACTTGAATCCTTGCGCCAATGAAGTAATTGCTACCATGTTAGGCAACTTCCAGGACGGTACAATTCCAGGCAAAATTCAATTCGGTTCTGGATGGTGGTTCCTCGATCAGAAAGACGGTATGGAAAAACAGATGAACGCACTGTCATTGTTAGGCTTGTTGAGCCGCTTCGTAGGTATGCTGACAGATTCTCGTTCATTCCTGTCTTATCCGCGTCACGAATATTTCCGTCGTACTT
>NZ_JBCOCI010000050.1:34628-35608 GCF_040929485.1 Phocaeicola sp. RTP21198st1_B8_RTP21198_201120
TTGTGCAACTTGCTGGGTAATGATGTGGAAAACGGCGAAATCCCTGCTTGCGAAATAGAACGCGTCAATCAGATGGTGGAAGATATCTGCTATAATAATGCCAAGAAGTTCTTCCAATTTTGACAACCGTCAGAGTGCTGAATATAAATAAATGAGGATGGAACAAATGTGTCTGCAAAAGTTTTCACTTTTTGTTCCATCCTCATTCCAGTTATAGCAATTCTTCTATAGCCTCCGTTATTTCCTTGTCGGTCTTTCCCATGCCATATCCTCGAATGACTTTCCGTATAATCCGTTCTTTATCCAAAATAAAAAAGTACGGAGCCGCCCCACCCGTCCGGTAATCTTCTATCACTTTATCATCTCCATCCAAAAACATATAATTCAATTCCTTTCTCTTTGCATAATTCTGAAGTGAATGCATCCGGCTCCAACTTTCAATGGCTACCAATTCAAAATCTTCTTCTTGGTACTTTCTTTTCAGTTCTTTCAGAAAAGGGATAGAAGCCTGGCAAGCTCCGCAACCTATTCCTGTTATATTTACCAAGATGACCTTACTTTTCAAATCACTCAATGACACGGGACTCTCCTTTATATCATTCAATGTCCATTCTGGTGCTTTCTTACCCGTCAGATTAGCGGCCATATTCCTGGAAGGAACGCCATAATCATATTTTTTTGTTTCATAACCTTGCGGAACATAATCGAAAACATCAAACCTGTCAATTGTTTCTTTGTTTATTTCCACATTACAGCAAGTTTCCACCGATATATTATGGGACATCGCTCTCCGTTTCTTATAAGGCAAACCATTCGACTTGTGAATCCACAGTTCATAAATAGAGGTCGGCTCTACATAAAAAGGAGGTGGAGGCATGTGATAAGCTTTACCAAAGAACTCCACTTGTGTATCTTCGTTTATGACAAGTTTAAAATGAAAATAATCCCCACAATCTTCCAATGTGGTAGCTATGCTGTCT
>NZ_JBCOCI010000050.1:35618-37306 GCF_040929485.1 Phocaeicola sp. RTP21198st1_B8_RTP21198_201120
GTCTTCTGTTTCCAAAGCATACCTGACAATATTCTTGCAATAATTAAAGAAAGGTGGGGTCAACGGTCTGAAAGGTAACGGTCTGGTGGTAAAATTATCGATTTTTATTTCCTTGACAGCATGATTCACCAACACACGTACTTCACCATTATAACCGAATTGGAACTCTTTACCATCATCTGTTCCCAAATTCACAAAACTTGCCCCTATCGTAGAATCAGCCGGATTATCGAACTCTTTCACCATATATTTTCTAATACTGGAAGGAATTGTATCACCAGGATTCCAGACTTCGCCCTCTACTTTATACGTTGCTGACTTAATCTGCTCTAAATTATCCAACACCTTTTTCAAATACTCTCTCTTGTCATCTTGGCCATTCACCACATACACCGGCAATAACAAGAGAAAAAATAAAACAGCTTTTGTTCTCATACGTTTCTTGCTTTTATTGATTCGCAAAATATTTTGCTGACGCAAAGAAGAAGAAAAGCCTGTATCTCTGCAAAATATTTATCTGAACTCTTTCTGAATTTTCTCCTTTTTCAGAAAAAGATCAGATAAAACACCTGTTTTTTCCTTAACGTTATTTACTTTTGCATTTAAAATTCATACGATGAAAAGGGCAAAAACACACATTATCTTATTTATGGCAGTCACCATCACCGTTCTATATACTGTTTATATCGCTTTTCATAATAGTGCCGAACGAGTGAATACCCAAATAGACCACGCTTTCAAATCCGCCATTACGGAAGATTACAATGAAAGACTTGCCTACATCAGCTATTATCATCCCGAACCTACAAACTGGGATATAAAAATGTATACTATCGCTCCCAGCCTACACCAAAAAGTAAAAAGCTACACCATAAGAACCAGACAAGGAAAAACAATCTATACCTTTAAAGACAGCCTGGACGAGCAGACCGCCAAACGTATGCTGAACCAATACATTCTATCCCAACTAAAACCCATAAAGCCCGATGAATTAAATGCAACCTTTAGAAAGATATTATCCGATCATGACATAACCGGCAGGACCGGAACTATTTATTATAACAAATCCATTTCCCAACACAGTGACCAAAGTTCTGCAATTCCCCGAACGGCATACAATACTCCCCGATACATAGTAGATATCACCCAAAACATCAAGGTACAAGCATGGGTAAACTATGACTTCAAAACCATTTTACGACACATAGACAACACTCTCTTTTGGCTCATCGGACAATTGATGATTCTTATTTTCATACTCATTTTTCTTAAAAAGGAAAAGGATACTCAAACACTCCTTACTCTTATGAACATAGACATGGAGAAACAAGAGTTGTATATAGGAAACAAAAAGTGCAACATTCAGAAATTAGACCTCACTTTACTAAATATGCTTTATGAAAAAGCAGGAACTTGCGTAAGTCGTGAAGAAATAAAAAAGAGTCTCTGGCCTACGGATGATAATGCCAATGAAAAAATAGATGCACACATCAAATCAATCCGGAAAGTTTTAAAAGAATTCCAAGAATATAAATTAATAACAGTCAGAGGAAAGGGTTATTATCTACGTATTCCATAATCCAGATTCCAGGCATTCTTTTAAAACAATATCCGCTAAATCATCTTTCCGAAAAAGCCTGTTTCTATTTTATTTCCTCCTTTTTTTATGTATATTTGCGGCTCTTTTA
>NZ_JBCOCI010000051.1:0-9473 GCF_040929485.1 Phocaeicola sp. RTP21198st1_B8_RTP21198_201120
TGGCAAAATCCTGAGCAACTTTTTGTTGCTCAGGTACTTAAAAAGTTTAATTTATAATAGTGTTGCGGAATTAAGGAATGACTAACTTCCTCGGAGAGCTAAATAACGACTTCACCATTTGTTGGTAACATCGTAAGCTCCCAAGAGTCTGTGCAAAACCTTAGAAGCTATATTTAATTGTCACCTATTTTTTATATATTTATGGAAAGAAACTAGACAACATATCTATAAACTACATAGTAGGAGAAAACAGAAATCAAATTCAAATGATACCTCTCGACCAATTGATTGCTCCAAATTCTTGGGCAAGGATTATCAATTTATTTATGGATATCTTGCCTATAAATGAGCTTGGGGTTAAACATGTCAAACTTCAATAAAAGGAGCCTACCGTATAATCCTGCAACATTACTAAAATTGTATTTATATGGTTATAAGTATTCAATAAGGTCATCAAGAAAACTGGAGTACTCCTGTAAGGTAAATGTGGAATTATGATAGCTATTAGGAGGCTTAACGCCCTCTTTTCGGACAATCGCTTATTTCAAAAAAAATAATGCGAAGGCTTTTAGAAAAATCTTTAAATAGAATCATAAATTGAGGACCAAACCTCAAATATCTAGGAATGGTCCTCGATCTATTCGAACTTCAATACTTAAATAAAACCTCTGCCTTTTTAACAAACATCTCTTATAAAACTCTTTTTTTCATTGAATTTACTTGAGATCCATTTCTGAATTTGATGGCAATATACGAATATCAAAAATATCTCCTGTCATATTCTTTAATCTAGCGGCAATTTTCAATGTTATATTTTTCTTACCACGGGTCAATTCAAAAGGAATAGGAATATATTTTGCATAATTCTTCGTGACCAACCCTTCATCACCTAGACTACGCACAAATGATTTAATCACCTGTCCATCTATCAACAAATCAAAAGCAAATTCATCCTGATCATTCCCCCGAAACGCAATATAAAGTGTCTGCTCCTTATCTGGAAGTGATGCTAAATTATACATAAAATATCCTCCATTGACTGCACGACGCCATGATGAAATATAATCATATTTTCCTGTAATATTACTCACCTGCTCTATCTTGTGCATTCGTTCAGAATCAGTATCTCCTATACAAATAGCATCTACATTTATCGTTCCTAAATTTTGATTCATATTGACATAATAGCTACCATCCCAAACTGTTTTTATATACTCTTCTTTGTCATCAACATGAATCATGTAAATAGCATATCGACTAAAATTTATCCTATTGTAAGGAACCAATTTTACAGATTTTCCTTCTTTCGGATTATAGATAAATAATAATTCCTTCCCAACTACTCGTCTGATATTACCTTTTATTTCATTCAATGTTCCAAACAAAACAGGAGTATCTGACATAGGAATCATTACATTACTAACAGTTTTACGCTCATGTCGGAATTCTTCTTTCCCAATATTAGTATTGTCTATTTTAGTCGCTAACACAATAGGCCCGTAAGTCATAGCAAGATATCTTTCACTATTTTTTAAAGGTACAATTTCTAATAGAGGTGTAAATGTCACTTTAATTTCATCCCCATCTGACCATTCACGTGATATTGTAACATAACCTTTTTCTGATTTTATGCCTTTCACAATTTTATTATTTACTCTCACAACCATACTTTTATTTTTGATCCAAAAGGGGATCCGTATTTTTAAATCTATTTGTTGTGTAGATGAAGACTTTATAGTAAGTAATGTCTGATCTTCGTCAGGAAAATTAGTAGATTGAGTAATCATAATGTTCTTTTCATTCCAGTCCAACGTTGATGCTATAAACATATTTACATAAAGTGAATTATCTTTATGTGCATAAATCATTTTCGCAAACTTTGCTGGAGCTTCAAATCCCGTACCTGTACAACACCAAAATGAATGATACCTTGTTCCATATATTTTATAATGACCAGGCCGCATAGGAGTATAATAAACACACATTCCTTCTTCCGGGTCATAATTAGCTAAAATATGATTATAAAGTACACGTTCATAATAATCAATCCTATCTACTCTGCCATCAGTTTGATAAAGACTTTCAGTCAATCGCATCATATTAACTGAGTTACATGATTCTGGACCACCATATTGTGGTATTTTCTTTTCAAACATACTTTCCTCGAAAAAATGCTCTCCAGTACTATTTCCACCATTTATCCATGTATGCTTTTGAACAACAATATCCCAAAAACGAGTAGCAGCATCATTGTAAGCCTTATTATTCGTATATCGATAAACTGCATTAAAACCTGTAAATTTAGGTATTTGTGTATTAGCATGCCAACCGTTCAGTATATCCTCTCCTTTGGAAAGAGGTACCCACATATCCTCATCATTTAATTTTTTAGCCCATTCTAAATATTTCTTATCTCCAGTTATCTTATATACGTCTATATAAGATTCATTAATAGATCCATGTTCACATACCAACATTTTTTGAATGTTCTCATGATTCAATTTATCTAATACCTCATAACCAAACCAATCTGCCATCCCCATTAATATTCTTTTAGCATCTTGTATATGACATCGCTTATAAACTCCATAAAGTCCTAGCATAATTTTATTCATAATATACACAGGTTCCCAAGTTTGGTTGATTAGAGGATTGGATGTCGTAAAATCTCCATCAATCATATCTTCAAACACTTGCTTACCATTAACAGTAGCTAATAAATAACCATCTCCATGAGCTTTTTGACAAAGCAGTAACTCATTGACAATATAATTTAATCTATCAAGAATCATTTTATCATTTGTTGTCTGATACATCATAGACATGGAGGACATATAAAAACCAAGAATATGTCCAGCTAATGGTCCGCCTCCCCACACATCTTCTGATTCCCAAAAAGGATAGGGTTGAGCTTTAGGAGTCAATCCTGCCTCACGTCTAAACCAAGATAACAATCTATCTGGCTCCAACGTTAAAAGATATTGATGATCTAAATCCTGAATATGCTTAAAGTACTTGTCCGTAATTCGAACCTCACTCAATGAAAAAAGATCTATTCTATTTTTAGATAAAGGCTTAGTAGTTCCCCACATATAAACATTTGATATGCAGGACATCACAATTACAAACAATAATATTTTATATTTTTTCATGTCAATATTTATTATATATTTTCAAGTTGAGAACAAAAATCAATTACTTTTGCAAATAATTCGGATTTTGAGTTAATTTTGGATTTGAAGTTAAAACAACCTCTGGTATAGGGAAAACACTACGGTAATCTCCTTTAGGCTTATGTGACAACCAACTTTTTTTAGTAAACAAACCAAAACGAATCATGTCCCTTCTTCGGTGAGCCTCCCAAACAAATTCCCACCCCAACTCATCATACAATCGTCCGAACTCAACCGGGTCTTGATTACCTGGATCTACAATATGATATTTCTCTACATAACCATATTGATAAATAGAATTAGCTTTAAGTTGCTCATCCGTAACCATTATTTTTTCTGGATGATCTCTAAAAGCTCGTTCCCTAACCTGAGAAACCAAAGCACCAGCCCCCGGCTGCCCCGTTCGCAGTAAACACTCTGCTTTCATCATCAACACCTCAGCAAAACGGAAAAAAGGGAAATCAGTATCAGAAGAAGAAGGAGTCTGAGGAGCGACCTCAAATTTATTCATGCGCCACCCCTCAAATTCTTTTACATAACTAGCATCAGGTATCTCTTTTACAATGATAAAATCCTCACCTATATTATCATAAATCCCCTTTAGTATTTCACCGTTACTACTATATTGTGCTCCTCTAAGCCATGTATCATCTATACGACTATCATCTTCATCATAAGTATCAGCAAACTGAGTTATTGCCATTGTTGTTCCACTTCCCCAAGGAGTTGCTTCCAAATTAAATTTATCTTTTAACTGAGCTTGCCAAGAACGCATATGCATATCATTTCCTGTTGCAATAATTTTATCATAAGGTACTGCTAAAATAATTTCTTTTGAAGACTCAACTCCAGATGATCTGAATGAATCTTTAAAATTTTGAGAGAGCATACAAGGGCTATTATTGATTATATCGTTACATTGTACAATACAATCCTCCCAATGAGCCGTTCCTGTATACACTTCAGCGTTCAAATACACATTCGCCAACAATGTCTTTGCCGCCCATTTATTAAATCGTCCATACATAGCACCTCCTTGCTCCTCGCTTAAATAAGGTATAACTTCAATCAGTTCTTTTACTATAAAATCAAAGATTTCCTTACGAGAACTTTTTTCTGGCATTTCATCTGATGTAGTAATTACCAAAGGAGCATCTCCAAAATTATCACATATCAACCAATAATAAAAAGCTCTAGCTGCTCTTAGTTCCATTATTCCTTGTTCCTTTGCCTCCAAAGAAGGAGCGGGTACTTTACCACTCTCAATCAATTCTATAGAATAATTAGCAAATAAAGCTCCCCGATACATCCAATCCCAAAATTCTTTAATATTAGCCAGCTCAGAATTCCAATCATGATAATGAAAATGCATATATTGGCCACCATCATACCAACCTGTGGCAGTAGGAGGAGATACTATTGCATCTCCAGTCACTTCATTCGCTGTCCAAAATCCCGTATGGCTAAACACTCCACGTAAAGGTGAATATACACTTGAAACCACAGATTTAAAATCTTTTACCGTATATTCATAACTATCCTGTGTTATTGAAGAATATACTTTTTCTGTTAAATCATTACTACAACATGACATTATTCCCGCCAAGCTTATAGAAGTAACTATACCTACTATCTTATTTATTGTTTTCATAATATTTAGAATTTAAATGACATACCAATTGTATAAGTTCTAGCCGAAGGATATCTATAACGATTATCTATACCTGGATACATTCCGTTTACAGGAGTTTCCGGATCTATACCACTATATCCAGTAATAACAGCAAGATTAGAAACAGAACCAAAAAAACGAATATTTTTCAACCAATTCCATCTTGTATTCCAAGTATAGCCTAAAGTCAGATTATCAATCTTCCAATAGTCACCATTTTCAATATGATAACTTACGTAAGCCAGTGGTTGATCTACAGCAAGAGGACGTTTCCCAAAGACAGGATCAAAAGCTTTCTCCATTACATTCCATCCTGCAGTAAACATAGCAGGTACCCCATGAAAAGCAGCAGCCGAATTCCATATTTGAAAACCAAAAGCCCCACGCATTGTAAGACTTAAATCAAAATTTTTATATCCAAAAGTATTATTCCAATTCACATAATGTTTCGGCAAGCCATTACCTAATACTTTTTTATCAGAAGGAAGCGCATCATTTATAGATTTTGGGGTTCCATCTTCACCCTCTATTATCCAATGCCCATCATCATCTATATCAATAGACTTATATCCCCAAAAATTACCGAAAGGTTGCCCCTCTTGTATTCTGTGTGTTGCCTGCCACATAGGAGATCCCGTTGTCCCCGTATCTAAATATGTACTTGCAACAAATTTACCAGAAAGTGTCACTAATTTATTTGCATTACTAGAATAGTTTATATTTGTTACCCATTGAAAATCTTTTGTTGAAACAGGCGTTACCTGTATAGAAACTTCTACCCCTGTATTACGTATAGACCCTCCGTTAGCTTGTATTGTAGGAAATAAATATGGAGGTGAAGGAACATTATATTCCCAAATCAAATCCTTAGTCGTTCTTCTATAAAAGTCAATGCTTCCGGTTAACCGATTATCAAAAAAGCCAACATCTAGGCCAACATTAAGTTCCTCTTTCTTTTCCCAACGGAGATCTGGATTCGTATTGGAACTAGGATGAACAGACTTAATCCAAGTGCCATCATAATATGCATAATCATTAAAATTAATCGAACGAAGAGACATATAAGGAGAATATGGTTCCGTACCTGTAATACCAAATCCCGCACGTATTTTCAATGCAGAAAGAGATGACACATCCTTTAGAAAATTCTCTTCCACTATATTCCATGCTACAGATACAGCTGGAAAAGTTCCCCACTTATAATTCTTACCAAATTTAGTAGATCCCTCCTGTCTTATACTAGCAGATAAAATGTATTTTCCTTTATAATTATAATTCAAACGAGCAAAATAAGCAATCAACAAATTCTCCCTTTTCTCCGAATCTTCATTAGCTTTTCCATCACGTAAAGCTTGACCTTCACTCATATTATTATATGTATAATCATCTGAAGGAAAATCCCAATTTTGCATCCAATAATCTTCATACCCACTTTTCATCCAACTATACCCTCCCAACAAAGTAAAATTATGATCTTTAAATAATGTCTTATTGTATTGAACTGTCAATTCAGATAATGTTTCATATGTAGATTGTGTACCACGAGATGCATATCCATTCTTACCATTTTTAGTAGTTGAAGAATGTTGCTTCGTTTCATAATATCCTCGGATCTGATTAAAAATATTTTTAGATGCAGTATATTTAATATTTAATCCTGCAATAGGAGTAAATGCCAAATTAGCAAACATTCTTAAAGCAGTTTCCTTATTCTCTCCCTCTGTTTCCCATAAAAGAGCCAACGGATTTAAATAATCATTAATAGGTCTCTCTTTCCAATTTCCATTTTCATCTCTAACAGGATCTGTAGGATTAAATTGAATCGCTCCTGCATAAACATCTGTTTTATATCCACCACCATCTGCACCATCAAAATATTTTTTTAGAGAACCATTCAACCCTGCATTAATACGCAATTTATCATTAAACATGCGATGAGTAACCTCAATGCGTGGATAAATGATCTGGTTGTCCGAACGTTGAATTATACCCTCCAAACTCCTATATTCAAGACTTGCCAAATAATTAGTTGTCTGACTTCCTCCTCTTAAACTTACATTATATACTTGTGAAATAGGAGTACGAGTTATTTCATCCAACCAATCCACATCACCACCATAATCAGTCGCACCACCATACCCTCCTTGAGCTACTTTCTCACGATATTGACCTGCTGTCATCATTGGCAACTTTTTCACGATCTGTTGAATAGAAATATAAGCATTCACATCTACTGTTGTTGGCATTTCCCCATTTACATGTTTTGTAGTAATAAGAATAACTCCATTAGTACCACGTGTACCATAAATAGCTGCTGCCGAACCATCTTTTAATACATCTATTTGTGCTATCTCATCAGGAGAAACAGAATTTAATGCTCCAGGAATTCCATCTATGAGAATTAACGGAGTGGTGTTTTGCCCTAATGTTGTGATACCACGCAAAGATAATTGGGAAGAAGAAAGAGGATTGGCATCTGGGGTTATAACAGCTAGTCCCGGAACTTGTCCACGAATCATCTGAGCAGCATCTGGAGAAGGGACCTTCAAAAAATTCTCTGATTTTACAGTGGCAATAGAACTAGCGACCTCCCCTTTCCGCTGTGTTCCATAACCAATAACAACAACTTCATCTAATAATTCAGAATCTTCTTTCAAAATAACTGATAAAGCCTTACCTCCCTTCTGTACTTTCAACTGTTGAGATTTAAATCCAATATATGATATATCTAATAAGGCATTTTCCTGAACTTCCAGCATAAAAATTCCATCAATATCTGTAATAGTACCATTTGAAGTCCCTTTTTCTTTAACTGTTGCTCCAACCACAGGGGCTCCATTTACATCTTTTACAATACCACTAATTTTAATTTTTTGTTCATTCGCTACTTTTAGTTCCTGAATTCTTTTAATAACAATATTCTTCCCTTGTATTTCATAAGAAACATTTTGTCCTTTCAAAATCTGATTAATAGCTTCATCCAATTGATTAGCATCTATTGTTACCATCTTCCGAATATCCAAATCTCCAGCAATATACACAAATGAGAAACCACTTTTAGTTTGTAATTCCATCATCGCCTTTTTCACTGAAACATCATTCATTTTCAACGATATAAGTTGAGAGTACACACTTAAATTTAGGCATAATACAGCCCCGACCATCAAGATGGCCCTCCTTTTGTAATTCATAAATTTAGAATTTAAAAAATTAAAAACTTTTGTAGGAAGGCGATTTTAAGAAATATTTTTATTACTTTTGTCACATTCCTCAAAAAAGATCTCACATTTGACATTTTGAGGGAATAATATGGAAGCCGGGAGATTTCGCAGATCTTCCGACTTTTTTATATCCAGTCTTCCCACCCTTATTTTACGTACTTCTATTCATAGTTCTTTTTATTTAAGATTAGACAAATAGTTAATATAAAATTATTTCTTTATCATTTAAAGTATAATGTACCTTTTCCGTTGCTGATAATGCCTCCAGAATATCTCTAACACTTTGACCGTTTTTATTAAAATTTCCATAAAAACGAATTTTTTTTAAAGCATCATTAGCAAATTTAATTCGAACGCCATAATTACGTTCCAATATTTGTGCTACTTCTGGTAAAGGTATTTCATCAAAGAAAAGTCTACCGGTTATCCATTCTATATTTATTCCATCCCTTTTCCATTCTTTTTTCATAGTCTTTACTCTTTTATCTAATATCACCTGTTCATTAGGTAATAATAATAATTCCTCCTCTCTCTGAAGCTGATTATTTAAAACAATTCTTCCTTCTAACAGAGACACAACAACTTCTTTATCTTCAGGATAATCTCTAAAATTAAATTTAGTTCCAAGTACTCTTACTTGTAACTCTTTTGTTTTCACATAAAAAGGCATTTCAATATTACGAGCAACCTCAAAATAACCTTCACCTTGTAACTCAACATCACGATTGTATACTCCAAAATTTTGTGGATAAATAATACGTGATCCAGCATTAAGTATCACTATAGTACCATCTGGCAAACGGAGTCTTGTTTGTGATCCTATAGGTGTTTCCACCTCTATCCCCGTTTCCGTTAAAACATTTTTAAGATTACTTTTACCCCTCCAATACGAGAAATAAGAGATAAAACCTATTATTGATATAAAAGCCACATATTTATAGACTATTTTCCATCTTAGCCTCTTCCTCATCATCTTGTTCTTTTGATATGTATCCACCCGTTTCCTAAATAACTGGAAAGCCTCATCTTTATTATATATAGAGTTTTTCATATCACTTATGGCAGAAAACCAAATTTCTTGCCGCTGCATAAAATACTTTTCATTTTCCACAGACGCAGCTATCCACTCCTTCAGTTCATGCACAGCATTTCCATCCAACTCATTACTTAAATAGGATACTATTAATTCATCAATATGTTCTTTTTCTGCTTTCATCTTTGTTGTTTCTAAAGTGAAGACGATTTATTTTAAATACAGGGTAGTCCTAAAAGAAACTTTTTTCTGTTTCAACACGAAAAAAATAAAATCAAAGCAATTAAATATTTGCTCAATTCAGTCTGAAGGAAAGATAATGCATTCTTTATATGATACTTAACCGTATTTATAGAAATACCTAATTCCTGAGA
>NZ_JBCOCI010000051.1:9483-25416 GCF_040929485.1 Phocaeicola sp. RTP21198st1_B8_RTP21198_201120
ATTTCTTCATATTTTTTCTCCTCAAATCTGCTTTTTTCAAAAACACATCTACATTCAATCGGTAGTTTGTCTATTGCCATACGGATTTCATGCTCCAATTCACGTTCCAATAATATTCCCAAAGGATAATTATCTGACTGCAAATACTTTTCTTCAGACATCTCTTCCGGTACTAGAACTGAAAATGAAATTTCCTTTTTTTCAGATCCAGATTTCAGATAGTCTATACAACGATTACGAACGGCCTTTATCAGATAACTTCTAATAGAAATAGTAATGTTTAAAGTTTCTCTGATTTCCCAAAGGTGAAAAATTACATCTCCGACTATAGTTTCCGATAAAAAATTATCGTTCAAATATTGATTTGCTACATGACACAAAAGAACATAATGATAATCATAGATGTATTTATAAGCATCTTCGTTGCCATTTTTCAGTTGTTCTACTATCAGTTTCTCTGTGTTTTCCATTTTATTTCTTTTGGAAAAGGAATAAAGTTAACGGGAACAAATTTAGAAATTAATTCTGAGTAACCTTATAAAAGTGCAAAAAACAAATCCGTTAATCTTATTATCACACCTTAAATGGTTACAATAAAGACTAACGGATTTCCCTATTCTAGTTTTACAAACTATATCCAACACCTCAGATAAAACGAATCTGAATCATCCCTCCATAAGGATTAAAATCGAAAAGAATCTTATCAGCATCCTTCTTTAGAAAAAGCTTTTTCCCATCTTGCCTAATCTCCGAAACTCTATTTCCCACAGATTTCAATACCATAGTCAGTGGTTCCGTAAATAATTGTGCATTCATATCCAAATGAGGAGTTATGTTATAGCCGTTTTCTTTTTCTAGCACATTCAAGCGAATTTTTTCTCGTTCTTTTGTATAGGCAGCCACCTCTCTAAATGTACCCACCCATATTTTATTTTCCAGAGCCTTTACCTTACTAAAATGTTCCCACAATATTTCGGGATTCAGAAAAGCATCATATCCTTGCGATATTCCATGTATCATTGCCACTCCCCATCTACCGGAGTTTACCAAGCTTTCCACCCATTTATCTAAAGACTCAGGAGTTGATTTCGATTTATCTCCCCCGATGGGATATTGTTCGGTACGTGTACCTACCCTGTTCTTTGAAGTTATTTTTAATATATCACTATTAACAGCATTGAAAGGATAACAGAATGTACGCGGTATTTTTCCTGTTTTCTCATAAAGTATACTGTCATTCTTCTCTACTTCCATTTTTACTTCCTCCAAAGAAACACGCTTTAAATTCGTATGTGACCAGCTATGACTGGATATTTCTTGCCCTTTGTCACTCATCTCTTTAATTTGCGCCCACGACATTCTCGGTTTTCCCTGCATAGCACTTTCATTCTCTATACATTTACCCCATATCCAGAAAGTACCTTTAAAGCCATATTTTTCCAATTTAGGGAAAAGCAACGTATAGTGTTCCTGTAAACCATCATCAAATGTATAACTAATAGCACATACTCTGTCACCCTTATAAGGTGCCACATAAACATCTTGTGTGAACCCGTTATCCCTGATCTCAGCCCCTGTCTGTTTCACCAATTCTATTCGAGGCGATGATTCCGGCATAGAAACATACTCTTCATATACTCCCGGACGGACAAGTATAGATATTGTTTTCTTGCCACCACCAACTGCCGCATTCACTGCTTCCTGAACTGTAAAGAAATCCCCACTCCCATCTTTCGCCACCACATAATCATAACGTCGCACATATTTTGCCAAAGCCGGCACTTCTTCCATCAAAGCGTCCACAACCAACCCGGCAACTATACGTCCACCATATATATTCAAGTGAGTATTATCAATTTTCCCTTCCGGACAAAATTCATATTGTCCTGCTGGAATCCACATAAACAATTTTCTTGAATTCTCGACTCCCATACCGGTAACCAAGTCATGGGTCAATTTATTCAAATCAATAAAAGGTACATTCATTTCTCCGGCCACCCGACGGGGAGATTCCAGATATTCCCCATGGGTATCAACCAATACCGGACCTTCTTTTTCATAACTACCCTTTATCTCCGTCACACCTTTAGGAGGGAAATTACGACGGACTATAGAATTGAACAGTACAGGATTTCCTCCCTTAGCACGTGTTTCATTCACAAAACGTCTTAAATTATCATCAAAGGTACTTCCGGGTTCTGTATGTAATGTGGCTCTAGGTTTCTCATCATTATGCCCGAACTGAATAAATACATAATCACCTTTATGAATTTTAGAAAGCACTACATCCCAACGTCCTTCATTGATAAAACTGAGTGAACTTCTTCCATTCATAGCGTGATTATCCACCACAACCTCTTCCGTAAAATATCCGGGAAGCATTTGTCCCCAACCACACTCTATATTACCATTCTTCAGACTTTTATTCGCCATAGTGGAATCACCAATCATAAAAATAGTAATGGGTTCTTTTCTCTCAGCAATAAAAGCCGATAACAGGAGTAAAGCACATAAAGCAAGTAATACTTTTAATTTCATGTTTTTCATATACATTTTATAAGTTAAAAGATTCAGGCAAAAGTAAACAAGAACAAGAAAAGAAACCATAAAAAATGATACAAGAATATAGAAATTTGTTCAAAATCAATAGCTCAATTACTCTTTCAGTAAATAAGAACTAATAAAAAAATGTTCAAATAACATTTATTTGCCATTTGAACATTTTTTCAATCCTTCAAAGTTCACATCGAAACATAGGAGGTTCTCCCAAATAAACAAACTCTTCCAAAAAGACAAAAAAATGAATGTCCAACTGTCAGAATGATGCAGGCAAAGAAAGTAATTGATACATCAATGTATGTGCCATACGTTCTTGACCATTGGTATTAGGATGCAAACGATCATACCCCGAATCATAGAAATAAATAAGTTGTTCTTCAATCATCGGATTCATACCTGTAACCGAATTAAAATCTATTACAGGAACTCCCCACAAATTACCTGCTTCCTTAATGGCCTGTACATAAGCATCCACATATTCTCCGCATTTATTCTGATAGCTTTCATCCGGTTGTACATTCTTTTCGCCGAATTCCGCTAAAGAACGATGCAATGGGGTCAACAAAACAATTTGTTTATCGGGAAACAATTTTTTCAAATGACTCAAACCAATATTAATACGGCCTTTATACGTATCATTCGTCATTATAGGAACACGCCTTTTACGCGTTTCCAGTTTTTTAGTTTCACCACGGGCAGCCATCACCTGCTCTTCTTTCTCTGCAAACCAAGTCCCGACAGGTACGCTGCTATTAAAATCATTTGTCCCCATCAAAACCACGATGGCATCAACCTCTTCTCCATGCTCCTTTTTCAATTGTTCTGCCTGACGGGGTACATCATTCCATTGACGTCCACTCACTCCATACACATAAGGAGTGATATCCAACCATTCTTTCAAAAAATCCCAATACTTTTTTATGTTATCTCCATAACAATTGGGATCAGTTATCGAGTCTCCTATATAACCAACCTTTTTTCCATACCATGGATGCCGGATATAACCTTTATTACATGATTCTTTTCCACAGAGAGACGTTTCCTGTCCGTGTAACAGCAACGGACACGCTAATAAAAGAGCAAATACAATAAACTGTCTGTTTTTCATAAGCAACTATTATTTTTTCAATCAGTAAAGTGCCATCAAAGATATAAAATAAGAAATAGAAAATAACCATCACAGACTTTTATTTTCGTTTGTCCTCCTCTATCATTCATAAGACAAGAAGTTCGAAAGGTTATAATAAACAAAACTTTACACTTTTAGATTCATTTGTTAACAAGATACGACATATTTATAAAGCATGTTATAAAACGGCGAAATACAGACTAGAAACTTGCTATTATAAATAAAGTCCGTATCTTTGTAGTGTGTTTTTCATAGTATTAGATTTAAGGTTAACAAAAGATTGGCTGTCTGGGATAGATAGCCTTTTTTTATGCTTTAAAACAGGAGAATTTCTTCATAAAAAATTCAATATCTCAACAATCGCTTCTTCAAATTCTACCCAACCGAACACAACAAAAGTCAATAAGAAAAAGCAATACGTATATCTATCCATCGAGGCAATTTATGAACTACCTAGTCTTAACTAACGTTTATCCTATATATTTTTGGATTTATTTCAATAAAAGAAGACACTCTCATCACTGAGAATGTCCCCTATATTTAAACGAAACTTTAAAGAGAATTTATATATTTCAAATCTTATCTTCTATTCCACCATACTCGTTGCTCACGGCTATCATCACCATTCAAATCTGCTTTCACGGCAGCTTCATAATTTTCAAGATTACCTTGATAAATTTCGCTATCAAATTGATGGCGATAAGGAATATGATCAATCGTTGTACAAACCGGACCGACTTCTAGTTTCGGAATATCAAAACGACGCCAGTCAGACCATGCCTCAAAACCATCAGCCATAAAGCCACTAATCCAGCGTTGAAGAGCAATTTTGTTAATTTTATCAGCATCAGTACCTGTATAGGCAACTGCTTCCTGTGCCAAATATTCATCAACACCTTCGGCCCCCCATTGTTCGAACGATGCCTTCACACCAGCTGCATAAAGCTGGGCAGGATCAGCCTGAATCCAGCCACGTTGAGCAGCCTCAGCCTCGATAAGCAACATACGAGCAGCAGTAATAATGGGAAAAGTAGAGGTTACCTGTGTGAGCGAAGGATTATAAAAACAGCAGACTTTGTTCCACGTATTCACATCTGCAGACTCAATACCCAAAGGCATACCTTGGTATTTATCAAAATTCTTCAAGTCTTCATCCGTTACGCCCGCCTCTGCCTGTGTCTTACCGAAAGGAATCAGTGAACAAGTAGAGAACAGACGGTTATCTTTCAACTCCTTCAGCTGATCTACATAATACTTATTAGGGACAAAATTATAATTATTGTTTACACCATTATAATATAAATATCCCACAGTATTGGCCTCAAAAGTATAATTCAAATTATAGGCATTTTCTTCAATACCGCCATCGGCGTAAGCTTGAGCAAAACGCGAGCGTCCTTCGGCAGGATCCACATCTGCCAGTTTTATAGCAAGCATCATACGGGTAGAAGCATTCAGTTTCTTCCATGCACGAATGTCACCATCGAACAGGATGTCGGCTGTACTCAACGAGCCACTTTCATTAAACTGATTATACGCTTCCCTCAAATCGGCATCTAACTTAGCATAAATCGTTTCCTGTGAATCAAATACCGGAGTAAAATTTTCCTCACCTGCCTGAAACGCTTCTGTATAAGGAAGTGGCCCTAGAGCATCTGTAAGGTGCATATAGATGAATCCCATCAATGTACGTGCAACCGCAATCTGATTGGCATTATCACCAAACTGTACAATGGCAGGTTTACCTTTTTCAGCCTCATCACTATTAAAGTCAATAATCTTCTCGCAGTTCTTCAACGGATAAAGATAATAAGAACTTGTACTCATAGTAGGTCCGCCAAACGCACCATACTGATTATTATTTTTCTCGGACATATACCCCGGATACATTTGCGTCCACGGGTAATAATAATTTGAGTTCATAGAGAAGTATTTCACATAAGTACAAGCGTATGTAAACAACATACCAGTATTAGCCTCCGACGGTTCATTGGGATCTTTGTTAATATCGCCAAAGTCAGTCATATCACATGCTGTGAATGTTGCTGCAAAACTCAGAGATAAAAATAATAATTTAATATATTTCATAATGATTCTTCGTTTTATGGTTTAAAAAGCAAGATTAACGGTAAAACCTATCGAACGGGTTGCAGCGGCATTACCACCCTCAAAATATCCCATACCAATTTCAGACACATCCACATTAGGACAAGCTGAATAGATCAACCATGGATTGGAAGCATTAATTGCCACACTGGCACGACTCAAACCGATATTTAGTTTCTTCAAAGTTTGTGACGGGAACACATACGACAATGACACTTCGCGAAGTTTCACGTAAGTACGGTCATACACCCATTCTTCCCATACACGGGAAGCTGTGGTATAATACAGTTTGGCATTGACATAGGTATCTACCTTATTACCATCCTGATCCACACCAGTCATGTGGATACCACCACCTTTGCTTACCGGTTCACGAACATTGACGCCACGGTCATTAAGTTCAGCTGTTTTATCAAGAATACCGCTACTGCTACCCCACATATTAGTATAGGATACAATCTGACCGCCTACAGAGAAATCAATATTAGCCGACAGACGGAAATTCTTAAAACTGATACTAGTATTAAAACCACCTGTGAAATCCGGATGGAAGTTACCCAGTTCATCTAGTGTATTCTGATTGTAAGTAGGTACATATTCACCACCATACAACGCCTTCTGCGAGGCACTCAGTTCATGGAAAATTATATTGCCATTGTCATCACGTTCCCATGTATTACCGGTTATCACACCAAGTGATTTACCAACCATAGCATAATTATACAAACGAGTTGTGAATGAAGTCCAATAAATAGAGTAAGAATCCACCCCATCAGCTAGTTCCACCAGTTTATTGCTATTCTTCGCTATATTGAAATTCATTTCCCATTTCCAGTTCTTAGTGGAAACGGGCATCCCGCCCAAACTCAATTCAACACCCCGATTACGAATTAAACCAGCATTCATCTTACGAGTGGAGTACCCCGATTGTGGAGCAGAGGTTACAGAGATTATCTGATCTTTGTCATCCCGAGTATAATAGTTGAAATCACCCCATAAACGATTATTGAACAAACGGAATTCCGTACCTATTTCATACGAAGTGGAAATAGACGGCTCAATATTATAATTTTTCTGAGAAGAAGGTTCATACATTGTAACATGTGAACCATAACTGGTATCTAGAGAATAAGTAGGATAAATATTATAAGCATCAAGCGTAGTACCTACCTGAGCCGCACTAGCACGCAGTTTCCAGAAATTCAGCCATTCTGCATTCACCCATTTATGAGCAAGGACAGAAGCGGAAAGGCCACCATACCAATAGCTATTGTGATTAGGACTCAACGTAGATGACATATCGTTACGGACAGAAGCATCAAGAAAATAAGTATCATCCCAGCCCATAGTAGCTGTGGCATAAACACTACGTTCCTTGTAATGTGTCTTCTTATTATAGGCCAAGGCAATAGTACCCGATGAAGCAGCCAAATTATAATAATTATCCAAAGACAAGTCATAATTTGTATTGGTATATGCATATAAATTATCGTATGTATAGTCACGTACTTCTGCAAAAAGAGCCGCATCTACCGTTAGTTTGTCTTTAAAGAATGATTGTCCCCAAGTCAAACGTCCTTGTACGGTCAAATCAATTAAACTGCTTTGATCCTGACGATAATTTGACCGGAAATTAATAGATCCTGAAGGACGTTCGCGTTCCAATTTGTAACCACGTATGTTACCATTTACGCGTACCCCTGCTTTCAAGTTATAAGGAAGGTCCACAGACACATCACCACTGAATACATTCCATTGATAAATGGTGCGATGATTATATTCATGAAACAAAGCATACGGATTATCATGGAATGCAGCACTTTGGTTATTCACACTGTTGATATTCCAAGTCCTCCATGATCCGTCCGGACGTTTATAGTCCTTATAATCTTTTAAATTGACATTGGTCTGTCCCCATTGGGTATATTCCTGCAAAACGGTACGTGAACCGTTATATCCACTTTCGGCAGCATTATGATCTTGACGATAAGTATATTTATAATCCAATGACACATTCATCCACGGTGTGGGTTTGAAATTAGTCTTGAACCCTAAGAAACGGCGAATAGCGTCCGAATTGGGTTGCACACCAGTACGATAGCTATTGGTGAAAGAAACACGGGTATTAAAATCTTTCACACTCTTTGAAAACGAAACGTTGGTTGTATTGGTTACACCAGTCCGATAAAGATCTCTCAAATCCAACCCATGTTGCCAAGTGGCTGGTTTTCCATAATAATCACTGGTTTCGTCCAATGATAATGGAGTGACATATTTCACAGCCGGATCGTATGCAGCTCCCCAAGAAGTGTCCTCATTATAATCGTACACATAAGCACCTTGCAAACCGGGAATATCACCACTATACAAATCATAAATATCCTGAGCCCTGTTACCTTTTTCCGTACCTCCATATCCTCCGCCACCATACAGCTTCTGCATATTGAAATGATTATAGTAAGTTTCGGCCTGCAATGTATGACTTACTTCAAGCAACCCTTTCTCACTTTGTCCCGCCTTAGTAGTTATGATGATAGCACCTGCACCACCACGCGAACCATAAAGGGCAGTAGCCGCGGGACCTTTCAATACGTTTATGCTTTCTACATCATCCATATTGATAGAGTTTTTGTTGGTGATAGCACCATCTACCACATAAATAGGTTCATTGGCCGGATTATCCGACTGGGACGAAGAAGGAATGGAACCTGCACCACGCAAAATAATAGTACCTGCATCAAAACCTGAACTGGCACCACCTATAAAACGTGCTCCCGACACTTTACCAGCCATAGCATTACCCAAATCGGTCTGTCGTGAAATAGTCAAATCCTCACCTGCTACCTTTTGTGTAGAATAACCCAACGCTTTTTGTTTACGGTTCAATCCTTGAGCAGTTACAACCACTTCATCCAACACTTTTGTGTCCGACTTCATTGTTACAGTAATAGTACCACGCTGAATTCCAACTCGCTGAGTAATCATACCCAAATAAGAAACAATCAGCGCTTTAGCATCTGCAGGAACATTATTGATAGCAAACTTGCCATCCACATCCGTAATCGCTCCCATAGTAGTCCCTTCCACTAAAACAGACGCACCTATTATCGGCTCACCATCATCCGCTGAAGTTACAACTCCTGCAACTGTTTTAGGCGCTTGAGCCATAGAGAAGCCGATACCCAACCACAGACAAGCTAGTAACATTAACACTTTTTCTTTCATACTCACTCTCTTTTAATTAAACATTATCCAAGTTCTTTTGGAACTCAGTTCTACAAAAGAGGAAAATACAAGAATCCATTTCTTATAAAAAACGTCTAAATCTTAGTCGTTCCAAAGATATTCAACTGTTAAAAGAGTAATTTCACACAGGGAGCTAATAGTTAAAGAAATAAAAAGTAGCAGACTACTTTATTGGGAACAAGATATATAAAGAAGAAAATGATTACCAAAGAAAAAAAGTGATTTTCTTGACAATTTTCATGTATTTTACATCATTTCATACTCAAAATGAAATAAATACCCTACTTTTAACAAATATCGCAACTAAATAATACTTATGAATAAAAAATATTATAGACAAAAATAATAGCCTTATTCTTTTATTTTTAATAAAATTTTATATCTTTGCAATGTTATTGATAAAATGAGTTCCAAAAGAACTTATGCTTACCGTTCCCCCTCTATTCATTCAGTCCACCATACTTATATTATTTCTCCCTTTTACTTGATACACAATATATTATAACTATTTTTTTAGTCACTTTCTACTTATACTCTACCATTAGCATAATCAGCACTCTAAAAATCAGGCTATTATCTATTTAATATTCTATTTATTTTCTACTTATATGAACCATAAAACTATCAATCGTTTTTTTTATTACACAATTACAGTATTTATCAATCTACTAAATCCTAATCGGTCAAACTCGCAGGCGCGACCAAATAAAGGCTAACGGTTGATGTATCCTTCCACCTGACATACGCATATCAGCTAATATTTTCCATATCGGATGCCCTATCACACCATAATCACAGTACCCCACTATTTTATATAAATTATCATCTCCTATCCCCCACTGCTGCAAAGCTTCAACCAGTCCGGAAGTATTTCTGCGTTTTCCATCTACAGGAATAGAAGAAAAGGTCTCTTTCTCCGCAAAAATCCTCTTCTTTTCTGGAGAACAAAAAGAGGAGGAGTCCTTTTCATTTTTTTGCTCTGCTTTACTTTCCTCTGCTTTACTTTGTGACTTCATGTTTACATTTCCGGTTTTCATGTCCACATTTTCCGTTGAAATGCCTACGTTACTGCCGTCTACATACAAATTCTTGTATTTTGAAATCTCTATCAACAAGTAATCAGCCCGCACCTCTACACGCTTCCGTCGTTGTGCCGCCTCAAAATAATGGCCCTGTATGCTTTCCGAAGTAAGAATTCCAAATCTTTCGTATTGGACTTTACTAAAAAAGCCACGTTCCAATAGTGCATCCACCACTTGCTGTACATAATCGGCCGTACAGCCTTCGGGCAATCTGCGGGTAAAAAGCAGACACTCATCCTTTCCCCAACGGCAAAAATATCCTTTGTGGTAAATACGTGCCAACAAGCGCAATACAAGCAATGTAGCCCGACTGCCCAACTCTTGTTCCACCAACAATATTTTATCATTCTCGAAGAAATCCACACTCAGGTAGAAAAATTCCAATCCGGTTGTTTGTAATGCCATATCAATATTTTTTTATTTATGGCAAATATAGAAAGAAGCCCGGACGGAATGACGCGATTTGACGCGATTTGGCACAATAATACGCAATAATGCACAATTGATGCTCCACACACATCTTGAATAGCAACCGGAAAGATATAGACGATAAAGACGAAAGATATATTATCTTACATGGGTATCATTATAGATGTTACAATTTTATCAAATATACATAGAAACAGATAGATGTATACAAAAAAAAGAGAAACTGCCTCCAAAAGAAAACAGTATCTCTTTTTTATCTTATAAGATTCTTCCCTATTATTCTTCCGTATAACGTTCAATAGTCTGACCACGATCAGGACCTACCGAAACAATCTTGATCGGGGTTTCCAGCTGTTCTTCCAAGAAAGTGACATACGCATTGAATTCTTCCGGGAATTCATCCTCACTGGTCATCTTGGTCATATCAGTCTTCCATCCGGGAAGCTCCGCATATACAGGTTCCAACCCCTCGCTAATATCATAAGGAAAGTAATCAATTTCCTCACCATTTACTTTATAAGCCACACATGCTTTGATAGTTTCGAAATCATCCAACACATCGCTCTTCATCATAATTAACTGGGTCACCCCGTTTACCATGATAGAATACTTCAAAGCCACAAGATCAATCCAGCCACAACGACGTTCACGACCTGTCACCGCACCATATTCATGACCTAAATCACGGATTTTCTTACCAGTTTCGTCAAACAGCTCGGTAGGAAAAGGACCTGATCCCACACGGGTACAATACGCTTTCATGATACCGTATACATTACCAATTTTATTAGGACCGATACCTAAACCGGTACAAGCACCGGCACAAATGGTATTTGAAGAAGTGACAAAAGGATAAGAACCGAAATCAACATCAAGCATCGTTCCCTGCGCACCTTCACAAAGCACACTCTTACCCGACTTCAGAAGATTGTTGATTTCATGTTCACTGTCCACCAAATGGAACTGTTTCAGGTATTCAATACCCTCCAACCATTGTTTTTCCAGCTCGGTTATATTATATTCATAGTTCAGACTTTTCAAGATCTGTTCGTGGCGTGCCTTTGCTTCTCCATACACTTCTTCAAAATTATGAAGGATATCACCTACACGTACGCCGTTACGACTCACTTTATCAGTATAAGTAGGGCCTATACCTTTTCCGGTAGTTCCCACTTTGGCATCTCCTTTAGCAGCTTCATAGGCTGCATCCAGAATGCGGTGAGTAGGCAAAATCAAATGAGCTTTCTTTGAAATGTGCAAACGTTCTTTCAGGGGGTGTCCGCTAGCTTCCAAAGCTTCAGCCTCAGCCTTGAATAAAGCCGGATCCAGTACCACACCATTACCAATAATGTTTACTTTATTTCCTTGAAATATTCCGGAAGGAATGGAACGGAGCACATATTTCTGGCCTTCGAATTCCAGTGTATGGCCTGCATTCGGACCTCCCTGGAAACGAGCTACTACATCATAACGGGGAGTCAGAACATCGACAACCTTTCCTTTGCCTTCATCACCCCATTGCAAACCTAACAAGACATCTACTTTCATGTTTCTTCGTTTTATGTTACTTATCTTTTTTCTTCCTACGCTTGGCCCAAGTACACTTGCTGCATACACCATAGATATATAAGGAATAGTGCGAGGCATGAAATTTCTTCAGCTTCGTATTGGCAATGGCTTGTTTCAGATTCTCATCCTGAAATTCGGTCACTTTGCCACATTCCGTACATATCATGTGATGATGGGTTTCATTGTTGTACGCACGCTCGTACTGGGAAGAATTGCCGAACTGATGTTTAATAACCAATTTTGCATCGATAAAAAGAATGATGGTATTATAAAGAGTAGCCCGGCTTACCCGGAATTTCCCTTCATTTGCCATATAATTATAAAGCGTATCAATGTCAAAATGACCTTTAATGGAATAGATAGTATCGAGTATAGCATATCGTTCAGGTGTCTTCCGATGCCCGTTAACCTGCAGATATTCTGTCAAGATCTGCTTTACCTTATCTTTCACATTCTCTTCCATCACAGATTTCAGTTCCGCCGTCAAAGTTAAGCCTTTTTATGATAACATGAAAGTTTAATGCCAATATTCTGTTTCTAATTTTATTTCTCCAGCCAAAGAAGCTATTTCTACCTTATCTGATTTGGCTAATGGAGCCAACAATCGGTTCACCTTTTTGCCATTTTCTTTGCTTTGAACGGCAAACTTCTTCAAAGCAGTAGCAGCTGCTTTGCGGGGCAACACTCCCTCGCTTTGTAAAGTGGCCATTGCCTGATCCAAAAATTCAGCTTCCGAACGCTCAGTCAGCTGATTACCCTTCATCAATAGTCTTGCCATCAGCATAAAGCCGCATAACTGAAAATATTCACGATCATCGGCCATCCATTCGAAAGCCTTCTCCGAAGCATAAGGCAAATATTGGAACAAACTCATGCAAGTCAGTTCCGCTATTTCCGGATAGCGCATATCTTCTACCCATATATCAGCTATTTCCGGATAAAATGTTTCTACCGGCTGTAACATCCCCGCCAGAATTTTACATTCACGGATATTTTCTTTCCATAAAGCCTGCGCCACTTCATGATTTTTTTCATAACGAGCAGCTATTTCTTTCAAACGCGGAAGTTCGATGCCAAAATTCAGTTTATAGTCTAATCCCTTCTCGCGCATACTTTGGGAAGCCACCCCATTCATAAACAAACGGAATTGCCCCTTTATGTCTTTTATTGTTTCATGTACATCCATATTTTTTCTTATTCATTTCTATAAGGAAGATTCGCAAATTCTTTGCTATAACGTAACATCTGCTCCGCGTAACCTTCATTATAAGATACTTTTACATCTATAATATTTCCATCTTTATCTGTCACAGCCTCATATACAGGATTTACAAAACCTTTGTAAGGAGCCAAATGAAGTTTTTCATAACGTGCCAATATCTCGGCGTGCAAAACCGGATCTATTTTCACCGCATACTTTTCGACCAATTTACGGGCAGCCTCAAAATCGCCTTCACTTTTAATGCGTTGTATCTCAGCCAGCAACTGTCCGAACAGAGTGCGCAATTTTTGATAATCGTTTATCTTCACATACGTTTTTCCATCCTTCTTAACCATTTCAACCACCTTATCTGCAGCACCTTTCTCAAATGTCCACCGCGCAATGAGCTGGCGGTTACGCATGTGTGCTTCCTCTACCATATTACCTAACTCGATGCGGACTAACTGGGTCATCAGACCATTCATCATATAAGTATAATATTCTGCTTTAAAGGCATCTCCATCCGGTGTAAGCCCCAATTCTATCATTTTGTCATCCGGCAGATAGTACAAACCGAATAAATCGGCACGTGCCTCTTCTATCGTAGATCCATACGCTTTCAAAGCATCCTGATCTACTCCCGGTAACAACTGCCCAGAACCGTGTCCCAAACATTCATGCAAATCAGTATGTAAATCCCCTGTAAGATCTGCATATTTCTTTATCCATTCTTTCTCTTCGGCACCGCAAACAAATTCATCTGCAAATCCATTACCATGAGCCGCTTTATTATAGGCATCTGTCAGATTTCCGATGGTTACAGACTTAGAACCATGCACACTACGAATCCAGTTGGAATTAGGGAGATTAATCCCAATCGCCGTAGCAGGATACAAATCCCCCCCCAGCATAGCGGCTGTAATCACCTTGGCCGACACACCTTTCACTTCCTTTTTTTTAAACCGATGATCTACAGGTGAGTGATCTTCAAACCATTGGGCATTAGCGCTGATGATTTCCGTGCGCTTGGTTGCTTCCAGATCTTTAAAATTCACAATGGACTCCCAACTAGCTTTCAATCCTAACGGATCTCCATAACTTTCAATAAAGCCGTTAACAAAATCCACGCGTGAATCCAAATCCTTCACCCACGCAATAGAATATTCATCAAAATCCTTCAAGTCCCCGTTCTTATAAAATCGAATTAATTTTTCGATAACTATTTTTTGTTGTGCATCTTCTGCCACACCAAGAGCCTTATCCAACCAATAAATGATCTTATCAATGGCTTGCCCATACAATCCGCCAGATCTCCAGACCTTTTCTTGTACTTTTCCGTCCTCTTTCACTAAACGGCTGTTCATACCAAACATTACCGGCATCATATCATCCGGATTCTTCAAATTATGATAAAAATCTTCCGCTTCTTTCTGGGTTACCCCTTCGTAATAATTTGCAGCCGAAGTCAGGACCAAATCTTCCCCGTCTGCCTGATTCACACGTTTAGGCATCATTTCAGGATCAAAAATCACCGGAAAGACTTCTTCACAAAGTTCTTCCACTGTTTCCCCTTTACCCAAAGGCAACTTCAATGCATCCACACTATTCAATGCGTCTCTAAGAAATTCCGGAGTGAAACCTGGTACGAACTTATCCGAAGCATAATGATGATGAATTCCGTTAGAAAACCATATACGTTTCAGATAAGTTTCCAAATTGACGAAATTCACATCTGTACGATCTCCCTGATACTCTGTATATACGGTTTCCAACATTTTACGAATAAGCAAATTGTATTTGCCATTCTGATCAAACAAAATATCACGACCTTGCAAAGCAGCTTGTGACAAATAGTAAATCAACTCTTTTTGTTTCAAACTCAGTTCTTCAAATCCATACACTTTATATCGAAGTAACTGTAAGTCGGCAAATTGTTCAACCGTGTAATTAAATTCCTCCATTTTATTCATGCTCTTGTCTATTTCATTGCAACCAGCCTGTTTCATTTCTACAATCAACTTTTTTTCATAGATACATAATTCATGAGCCGAAATAAAAAAAGGAAAACAATTGTTTTCCTTTTTCTAAATTATAATGTAGCAAATTATGCTCTTACTTCTTTTCTTGATTTCTCTTACGATAGCCATTAGGAGTCTCACCCACATTCTTATAAAATGCAGCATAAAAAGATTGGCGATTAGCAAAACCTACCATTGCACTAATCTCTTCCACATTCTTATCCATATAGCGTTTATCAACTAAAAGATGCAAAGCATCTTTAATACGATATTCATTCAGCAAACAAGAATAATTCATTCCGAAGCGGGAATTCACTACAGCTGACAAATAACGAGTATTTGTCTTTAATTCTTTCGCCAAGTCTTTTGCTGAATAATTAGGATCTTTGTACTTTTTCTGAACAACTACAATGTTCAAAATCTTATCATACAATTCATCGGCAAGTTCTGCTCTAATCAGAGATCTGTAAGCAGCCTTTTTCTCTTTCTTTTCTCTCAGGTTATACGGCTTTTTCTTAGGAGCCGCTTCCTGGGTTTCTGATTTTTTTTCCACGTCGCTCATCAGTTAATTTTTCTTTTAATTTTTTGTTGTTT
>NZ_JBCOCI010000051.1:25426-37261 GCF_040929485.1 Phocaeicola sp. RTP21198st1_B8_RTP21198_201120
TTAGTTATATAAATGCAAACATCTAATTTTGGACAAATGTGGGAAAAGTTTTTTTCATATGCAACTTTTTTTGCCTAATTTATTTCTTAAATAATCACAACACTTTGTTTTTTAAGTGGCAAAAAAGTTTATTTGTCCGATCTACAATAACCGGCTTCTCTTTCAAGTAGTAATTTCCAACCAAATGAGTTACGAATAAAAGTATATCTTATTTATTATTATCAGGCAGAGATCCCGACCAAATCTAAAGATTTTACTACCTTTGTAGCCGATTACGTTTTAAAATAATAAACAGATATGTTCCAAACTCTAAAAAATTACTTCGGATACGATAGTTTCCGTCCTTTACAGCAAGATATTATTCAAAATATATTAGCTCAAAAGGATACTTTGGTATTAATGCCTACAGGAGGAGGGAAATCCATCTGTTATCAATTACCGGCTTTACTGATGGAAGGTACGGCCATTGTCGTTTCACCTCTTATTTCTTTAATGAAAGACCAGGTGGAAAGTTTACAAGCAAACGGAATTGCAGCACGGGCACTGAACAGCAGCAATAATGAAACAGAAAATATAAACCTACGTCGCGAATGTCTTCAAGGAAAAATCAAATTGCTTTATATTTCACCTGAACGATTACTTATAGAAACAAATTTCCTGTTGAAAGATATCCAAATATCTTTATTTGCCATTGATGAAGCTCATTGCATCTCACAATGGGGACATGATTTCCGGCCTGAATATACCCAATTAAAGGTACTACGTAATCAGTTTCCCAAAGTACCGATCGTAGCATTAACTGCTACAGCTGACAAAATAACCCGAAAAGACATTGCACAACAATTGGCCTTGAAAGATCCTAAAATATTCATATCTTCCTTTGATCGTCCCAATCTGAGTTTGGAAGTAAAAAGAGGCTACCAACAAAAGGATAAGGCACGGACTATCCTTGAATTTATAGAAAAACACAAAAATGAATGTGGTATCATTTATTGCATGAGCCGCAGCAAAACAGAAAGTGTGGCCGCAATGCTGATGAAACAAGGTATCCGTGCAACCGTTTATCATGCAGGATTAAGCAGTGATATGCGTGATAAAGCACAAAATGATTTCATAAACGATCGTGTACAGGTAGTGTGTGCCACTATTGCTTTCGGGATGGGAATTGATAAATCCAATGTACGCTGGGTTATTCATTATAACCTTCCTAAAAGCATAGAAAGTTTCTATCAAGAAATAGGACGTGCCGGACGTGATGGTATGGAAAGTGATACTTTGCTGTTCTATTCACTGGGAGACTTGGTTATGCTTTCCAAATTCGCTACAGAAAGCAGCCAGCAGGAAATTAACTTAGAGAAATTACACCGAATGCAACAATATGCTGAATCGGATATCTGTCGGAGGCGTATTCTGCTGAACTATTTTGGTGAGACAATGGACCATGATTGCGGCAACTGTGATGTGTGCCGTAATCCCCCCGAGCGCTTTGACGGAACAATCATTGTACAAAAAGCTTTAAGTGCAATAGCCCGAACTAACCAACAAATAGGCACCCACATGTTAATAGACATATTGAAAGGGTCAGCGAACCAAGAACTGATTGACAAAGGTTATGACAAACTGAAAACATATGCTGCAGGAAGAGATATTCCTGCACGCGACTGGCAAGATTATCTGCTGCAAATGCTGAATCTAGGCTATTTCGAAATAGCCTATAATGAAAACAATCACCTCAAAATAACTGAAAGCGGGCAAAAAGTATTGTTCGGCAAAGAACCCGCCATGCTGGTAGTCATCAAACGGGAAGAATTCATACCTGCTAAGGAAAAACGTAAAAAGAAAGCCAAGGAAGAGGTACTCTTTCCCACTCCGGTTACTTTTGGTAATGAAAACAAGGACTTGTTCGAGGAGTTACGTGTACTGCGTAAAAAACTGGCAGACCAGCAAGCTATACCTGCCTATATTGTTCTATCCGACAAGACTTTGCACCTGATCGCCACCCAACAACCTACAACTATAGAAGCATTCGGCAACATCAATGGTATCGGCGAATATAAGAAAGAAAAATACGGAAAAGATTTTATAGAGTTGATAAAAAAGGTATTGCAAGAATGAAAATACCTTTTTTAAAAGCTATTTCCCTCATATACCAACAATAGGAACAGATAAATTCTGTTCCTATTGTAAAAGCACGATGATTGTCTGACAATAATCCTGTTCGCATTTTTACTTACTCGCTTTCAGCTTATCCTGCAACTCCGGTCGGGGCACTCCCAACTCTATTGCTTTTTCAAAAGCAACATACGCTTCTCTTTTCTTTTTCTGACTTAAATAAATCTCACCACACATCACATAAATTTCCGCATCGTCCGGTGCCAGTTTGGCGGCCTCCTCCAAATCCAATAAAGCCAGATCAGGCGTATTCATTTCTACAGCCAATGTAGCACGAGCTTTCAAATAAGAGACATCTCTGGGATTATCGGAAACCAATCTGTTGAAATCTTCTAAAGATTCACGATACTTCAACTCCTTCTGATTTAAAAGTGCCCTGCCCAAACGTGCAGTATTATTTCCCGGTTCCTCCTGTAATAAAGTGTTATAATCTATTCTCGCTCCTTTATAATCCCTACGTTGCATATAAATATAAGCCCGGAAAAGTAATGCTTCCTTATTTTTCTTGTCTATATCGATCACATTACAATAATCCACATAAGCCCTGTCAAACAAATTTTTCTCCAAATAGAGTGAAGCACGATTGAGTAATGTAACAACAGAATATGGAGTAATATTCAAGGATAACGTGTACGAGTCAATAGCATCATCTATTTTCCCCAATCTCCGCTGGACCGTTCCTAGATTAGTAAACAATAAAGCATTACGCATATTGGCAGGATCCATCTTCAATGCCTGTCTGAACAATATTTCTGATTTTGTCAAACTGTCTTTTTTTGCCGCATCCAACGCACTGGTTATCAGTTCATCGTAAGTTTGCGCCTGCAACTGCATACATGCACATAGCAACATAAGATAACATACGATCTGTTTCATCCGATTTTCTATATTAATTAATTCCGGTTGCAAAGGTAGAGGAATCTTTAACGATATTCCTTTAGTTTAATTAAAAAAAGCATAAGGTAGGTTTCTCGTTTTAAAGGGTATTCCGTATATTTGGCATACAATTTTAAAAGAATAAAGAACATGAAAGTAGAAAAAGCGATATTCGCCGCCGGATGCTTCTGGGGCGTACAACATCAGTTCGAACGTATTCCGGGTGTACTAAACACTACAGTCGGTTATACAGGTGGTCCGGAAGCCAACCCCGCATATACTCAGGTAAAAGCCCACATGACACACCATGTAGAAGCTATTTTTGTAGATTATGACGCCGACATGGTTTCTTATGTGGATTTGTGCAAACTTTTTTTTGAAATACATGATCCCTCACAAACCGATGGAATAGGTCCCGACCTCGGGCCGCAATATCGGAGTATGATTTTCTACATGGATGAAAAACAAAAATCCGAAGCTGAAGAGGTCATCGAACTGCTTCGCTCGAAAGGTCATAGAGTCAATACCAGATTACGCCCTGCCGAGAAATTTTGGGAAGCAGAAGGCTATCATCAGCACTATTACGATAAAATGGGAGGAGAACCTTACTGTCATATACGCGTAAAAAAATTCTAAATTAAACAACAGAGATGTGTTCAAATAATGGCACACCTCTGTTATTCATAATTATCCGAAACCTTTCATCATTTCATCAATGCGTCCAGATACATATAAAATTCGGGGTCCTCGCCAACTACCTGTTTAGCAATTTTCCCTTCAGGATCAATCACATATTTAGTGGGATAACCACTTACTCCATACATCACCGCCACATCCGGTTCACCTATATTGCGTACATTAATCCACGGCAATTGATGCTCAGCTACTGCTTTTTTCCATTTATCCTCTGTATCATTGCAGTCAATCCCTACAAATTCTATTTTTCCCTTGTATTTTTCATATGCCTTTTTCATTTCGGGAATTCCTTTTATGCACCATCCACACCAGCTTCCCCAGAAATCAAGCACTACATATTTACCTCTCAGAGAAGATAAGTCAAAATTCTTTCCATCCAAATCCTTCAAAGTAAATTCCGGAGCGAGATTACCTGGTTTCATTGCTTCTTTTGCTTTATCGCGAGCCAGTTCTTTCTCATATCCTTCTCTCATTCTCTGATATAAAGGAGCCATCATTCCTTCCTTTACCCGATCAGTCAAAACATTAAAAGCATCCCCCAACTGATCCCTTGACAACTGTGACATTACATATACTGATACATCTTTATCCGGATTCTGCCTAACATAGTCACTTTTTATTTTTAAAATATTTCCATACCATTCTTTTGCTGGAGCATAAACTTTACGGATAGAATCTCCGGGTATTCCTTTTTTCTCCATATCCATACAGACTACGTTCAATGAATCTATTTTATGACTATATGTTTTACAGTCCTCCACCACTTCATTATAATCGTCATAAAAGGAACCTCCCTCCAATTTATATTCATCCAATGAACCTGAAATTTTTATAGGCTGGCCAGGCAACAGCAAAAAACTTACAGCTTTCATCGATATGGCAGGTATACTGCCATCCTCATTGGGTTTCACTGACGGTTTACCATAAATATAAACCTGTTTCAATACACTATTACCTAAATTAAAGGCAAAACTTCCATTTTGCATGGCAACCGTATCTGTCCTACGACTATCACGATCATTTACAGGAAAAGATTGTACCAATAATGTATCACTCTCGATACCAGTCAGCGTACCGCTGATTTCCGGTCGGCTCAAAGGCTGGCAGGCAATCATAAAACCAGCTCCTACCAAAGCATAAACTAAATTCTTCATTTAAATGTCTTTCAATTATTATCTTTGTTTTATTTGCAGCATCAAATATACTTTTTCTTATCCAATAAAAATAAAGAATCAGAAGTAAAATGCCATTCACTTCTGATTCCCCGTAAAAGACCTATAAATTTCTATGCTTTCTTGATATAATCCACAATCCAAGCACCCACTTCCCTGGTACCATACTTGGCCCCACCTTCAACCTGAATTTCCGGAGTACGCACATTTTCATCCAAAGAAGCATCTACAGCCTTACGAATCAAGGCGCCTTCCTCCTTAAGGTCAAAATACTCAAACAGCATGGCTACCGATAGGATTTGAGCCAATGGATTGGCTATATTCAATCCTTTAGCCTGTGGCCATGAACCGTGAATAGGTTCGAATACCGGAGTGCTTTCACCCGTAGAAGCAGAAGGAAGCAATCCCATAGAGCCGCTGATAACAGAGCCTTCATCTGTCAGAATATCACCAAATGTATTCTCAGTCACCATCACATCAAAGAAACAAGGATCCTGAAGCATCTTCATGGCAGCATTATCCACAAACATATAGTCTGTAGTCACTTCCGGATACTGAGGAGCCATCTCTTGTGCAATCTGTCTCCACAGACGTGAAGATGCCAACACATTGGCTTTATCAACTACAGTAAGATGCTTACGGCGCTTCATAGCATATTCAAAAGCCACTTTTAAGATACGCTCAATCTCCGGACGAGTGTACATATTGGTATCGTATGCCTTATCATTATCCTGATATTTTTCTCCGAAATACATACCTCCGGTCAATTCACGGATACAGATAAAATCTGCATTTTCCACCAGTTCAGCCCGTAACGGAGATTTATGAACCAGACATTTAAAAGTCTGCACAGGACGAATATTAGCAAACAAACCCAATTTTTTACGCATAGCAAGCAAACCTTGTTCCGGACGAACTTTTGCTGTGGGATCATTATCAAATTTAGGATCACCTACAGCAGAAAACAACACTGCATCCGCATTCTTACAAGCCTGAAAAGTCATTTCAGGAAACGGATCACCTACTTTATCGATCGCATCCGCACCACAGATCGCATATTCATAACTTACTTTATGACCAAATTTCTCGCAAACAGCATTCATCACATCAACGCCTTGCACTGAAATCTCCGGTCCGATACCGTCACCGGCTAAAACTGCAATTTTAAAATCCATTTTTTTAGTGATTAATGGTTAGCGGTCAGTGATTAATAGTTGGCGGTTAATGAAATCTGACAACACTGTTCATTAACCACTAACCATTAATCACTAACCATTATTATTCATATTCATTTTCTATTATATTCAGCATTTTCATGGTAGCCTTAATAGCAGCCTCCGTCTGGTCAGCATCCAGCCCACGAGTACGAAATACTTTTTCTTCAAAACTCCAAGTTATTACTGTTTGTACAAATGCATCTGTACGGCCCCCAGGAGGAATACTTACCGCATAGTTGGTCAACATAGGGAATTTACGCCCCAGTGTCACTTTATAAATTTTACGCAATGCACGCACAAAAGCATCATACTGACCGTCGCCGCTGGAATTCTCCTCAAACTCTTTTCCATTAATCTCTATTTTCACAGTAGCCATCGGCTTCAGTCCATGCGCCAGTGTCACAATATAACTTTTCAATTTTACACTTTCGCTTACCACCCCATGCTTCAGCACATCGGAAACAATATAAGGCAAATCCTCCTGAGTAACCAGTTCCTTCTTGTCACCCAATTCGATAATACGTTCCGTTACCTTACGCATGGATTCTTCATCTAAATCAAGACCCAAATCCTCCAGATTTTTACGAATATTGGCTTTGCCACTAGTCTTGCCCAACGCATACTCACGTTTACGCCCGAATCGTTCCGGCAGCAAATCATTGCAATAAAGATTATTCTTGTTATCACCGTCGGCATGAACGCCGGCCACTTGCGTAAACACATTCTCACCCACAATCGGCTTGTTGGCAGGAATAACAATACCTGAATAAGATTCCACCACTCGGCTCACATCATTCAGACGGCTTTCGTCAATATTGGTCAAAGCATTAAAATGATCCTTCAGAATAGCTTGAACACTGGCAAGTGGTGCATTTCCTGCACGTTCCCCTAATCCATTGATAGTAGTATGAAGCCCTTTAACCCCACTCAGCACAGCAGCAAGTACATTACTCACAGCCAAGTCATAATCATTATGCGCATGGAAATCAAAATGGGTATGAGGATAACGTTTTTTCATCTTCCGCATAAATTCTATCACTTGCAAAGGATTCAAGATACCTAATGTATCGGGTAACATATATCGCTTGATGCTAGTATCCTTCAATCCGTCCATCAACTGGAATACATAGTCAGAAGAGTCTTTCATACCGTTACTCCAATCTTCCAGATATACATTAACGGCAATATCCAGTTCATCAGCATAACGCACCACATTCACAATATCTTCAATATGTTCTTCAGGCATTTTCTTCAACTGCTGTGTACAATGTTTCAACGAACCTTTACACAATAAGTTTATTACCCTGCATCCTGTACGTTGTATCCAGTCTACAGAAGTACGGCCATCCACAAATCCGAGCACCTCCACTTTGTGAAGCAAATTCCGGCGGGCAGCCCAGTCACATATCATTTTAACGGCTTCAAATTCGCCATCCGATACACGGGCCGAGGCAACCTCTACCCTGTCTACCTTTAAATCTTCCAATAGCAATCGAGCAATCATCAATTTTTCATGGGGTACAAAAGATACTCCGCTGGTTTGTTCACCATCGCGGAGTGTTGTGTCCATGATTTCTATTTTGACGCTTTTTCCCATGCTTCTATCTTGTCTTTGTTGGTCAGCAAAAAGTCGATATCATCCAACCCGTTCATCAAACAATGTTTCTTATATGCATTGATTTCAAAATGTTCGCTTTTACCTGTAGCCTTGTTGGTTATAGTCTGTTCAGGCAAATTTACTTCCACCTCTATTTTTGGATCTGCATGAATTGAATCAAAAAGTTCCTTCAAGAATCCTTCACTCACCACCACCGGAAGTACAAAATTATTTAATTCATTATTCTTATGAATATCAGCAAAGAAGCTGGACACAACTACCCGGAAACCATATCCGGCGATAGCCCATGCAGCATGTTCACGGCTGGAACCAGAACCGAAATTCTTTCCCGCCACAAGGATTTGTCCACCGTAAGTAGGATTATTCAATACAAAATCCTTGTTAAGAGAACCATCTGGATTGTAACGCCAGTCACGGAACAGATTATCACCAAAGAATTTCTCTTCACGAGTTGTCGCCTTTAAGAAACGGGCCGGAATAATTTGGTCTGTGTCCACATTCTCTAAAGGAAGGGGTACGCAAGTGCTTGTTATGATATTGAATTTCTGTTTCATTGTCTTCGCATTTTTAAATTAGTTCTCTAGGATCTGTTATTACACCGGTCACTGCCGCAGCAGCAGCTACCAGCGGACTGGCAAGCAACGTGCGAGCACCTGGTCCCTGGCGTCCTTCAAAATTACGGTTACTAGTAGATACCGAATATTTTCCGGCCGGAATCTTATCATCATTCATAGCCAGACAAGCAGAACATCCCGGTTGACGGATAGAAAATCCTGCTTCCTCCAAGATTTTGTCCAAACCTTCTTCACGAATCTGTGCATCTACCATCCATGATCCTGGAACCAGCCATGCAATCACATGATCTGCTTTCTTTTTCCCTCTCACTAAAGAGGTAAAGGCACGGAAATCCTCAATTCGTCCGTTAGTGCAAGCACCCAAAAATACATAATCAATTTTCTTACCTAGCAAGTATTCTCCCGGCTGAAAGCCCATATAGTCCAAAGACTTTTTAAAAGAAGCACTTTTATCATCTACCGGAATATGTTCAGTGATTCCCATACCCATTCCTGGATTCGTTCCGTATGTAATCATCGGCTGAATATCTGCTGCATCAAAACGAACCTCTTTATCAAATACAGCATCATCATCACTCTTTAATGTTTTCCAATGAGACACCGCTTTATCCCAATCCGCACCCTTCGGAGCATGTTCCCTGCCTTTTATATATTCAAAAGTCACTTCATCAGGAGCAACCATGCCACCACGTGCCCCCATTTCAATACTCAGATTACATAAAGTCAGACGTCCTTCCATACTCAAGTTACGGACAGCTGAACCGGCATATTCCACGAAGTATCCAGTAGCACCACTGGTTGTCATCTTAGACATCATATAAAGAGCCATGTCTTTTGCCGTCACTCCTTTACCCAGTTCGCCATCAATAGTGATACGCATGGTTTTCGGACGAGATTGTAAGATACATTGTGAAGCCAACACCATTTCTACTTCACTGGTTCCAATACCGAAAGCAACAGCTCCCATCGCACCATGGGTAGAAGTATGCGAGTCACCACAAACAATTGTCATCCCCGGCAAAGTCAGCCCTCTTTCCGGACCTACTACATGAATAATACCATTTCTTTTATCCATCATACCGAAATGAGCCAAACCGAAATCTTTGGCATTCTTTGCCAAAGTATCCACCTGCGTTTTAGAAACCGGATCCTCAATCGGTTTGTCCTGGTCATGTGTCGGAGTATTGTGATCCGGCATACAATATACATGATCCGGACGAAAGACTTTCACCCCGCGTGCGCGCAGTCCCGCAAAAGCCTGCGGACTAGTTACTTCATGACAATAAAGCCTGTCTATATAAAGCTGAGTAGGTCCGTCCTCAACCTTTTGTACCACATGGGCATCCCAAATCTTATCAAATAATGTGTTAGCCATTTTACGTATTATTATCTTTTAAACTTGTTGATACAATCAATATATGCTTCTACTGATGCAGCGATAATATCTGTATTCGCTCCGAAACCATAGTACATCTGTCCGTCATATTCCACCTGCATGTGTACTTTACCCATATCATCACTACCTTTACTGATAGCCTGGATCGTAAATTCCTTCAACACCATGTGGCGGTCAATAATTTTTTTCAAAGCCTTGATAGCAGCATCTACCGGTCCATTTCCACTGGCAGCAGCTTCAAAGTGCTCTCCTGCAATATTCAGCCCTAAACTTGCCACCGAACGAACTCCCACTCCGCTTGTTACCTGCAAGTAATCCAGTTTAATATGGTTATTAACACTTCTATCGGCACCTGCCAATACCAGAATATCATCATCTGTGATATCTTTCTTCTTATCAGCCAGTTTTAAGAAATCCTCATATACCTTATCCAATTTGTCCTGCTCCAGTTCGACTCCCAAAACATGAAGACGATGTTTTAACGCAGCACGTCCGCTACGAGCAGTCAAAACAATAGCATTATCATCAATGCCCACATCCTTCGGGTCAATAATTTCGTATGTTTGTACGTTCTTCAAAACACCATCTTGATGGATACCGGATGAATGTGCAAAAGCATTGCGTCCCACAATTGCCTTGTTCGGCTGAACCGGCATATTCATCAAACTTGACACCATACGGCTAGTCGGATAAATCTTCTGAGTATTGATATTTGTCTGAATATTAATATCATTATGGCATTTGACAATCATTGCCACCTCTTCCAAGGAAGTATTACCAGCACGTTCTCCAATACCATTGATAGTCACTTCTACCTGACGTGCTCCATTTAACACACCACTAATCGTATTAGCAGTAGCCATACCCAAATCATTATGACAATGAGTAGAAATAATAGCCTTATCAATACCATCTACATGATCTACCAAATATTTAATTTTCGCCCCATACTCTTCAGGCAAGCAATAACCTGTAGTATCAGGTATATTCACTACTGTCGCTCCCGCTTTAATAACAGCTTCTACCACACGAGCCAAATATTCATTATCCGTACGTCCTGCGTCTTCCGCATAAAATTCCACATCATCTACATAGCGACGTGCATATTTCACAGCAGCCACCGCACGTTCAATAATTTCTTCACGAGTAGAATTGAATTTATATTTGATATGAGAATCTGAAGTTCCAATGCCAGTATGAATACGTTTGTGCTTGGCAAACTTCAATGCGTCAGCAGCTACATCGATATCTTTTTCAACTGCACGAGTCAGCGCGCAAATGGTTGGCCAAGTAACAGCCTTAGAAATTTCAATTACTGAATTGAAGTCCCCCGGACTTGAAATAGGAAATCCTGCCTCAATCACATCCACTCCCAAAGCCTCCAACTGCTTAGCCACCTGAATCTTTTCCACTGTATTCAACTGACATCCCGGAACCTGTTCGCCATCACGAAGAGTGGTATCAAAAATAAATAATCTGTCACTCATAAATTTCAATTTTATACATTATTACATTCATAAAAAAAACCTTTCACACAAGGAAGTGAGAAAGGCTTTCGTATATCATTATTCACACATACTTTTATGCACAACACTCACTTCCTGCTGACTTTGCCAGTAGAATAATAATGCCGCATAGCAAAATATGTATAAATCCTTGGTTCATTGTTTATCTCTTATTTTATCTAAAACGTTGCAAAGGTAGAGATTATTTTCTAAACACAAAATAAAAATGAAAGTTTTTTCATAATATAAACTACGATTTTTTATTTATTCTATTTTTAGAGTAACAGTTTATAGGAAGATATACATCTACAAGTATCTCTATAGAAGTGTATCTCCAAAGTTATAGATCACTTTAGATATAGAGGCCCAATTGAATTGACACAAATTAAACTCACTTTATGACATAGACATGAACATTGCCCGCTACAGGGCAAAACTTCCGGGGTTGCTTCCCGCCGGAGAAGGAGCATGGCGGAGCCAGCCGGGCAGGCCCGGGGAAACGGCGGAGCCAGCCACACGTGGATGTAAATTCACACGTGGATACAAAAAAAAAGCCTCCGGAACTTCTTCAAGTCCGGAGGCTTCAATCAAAAACGGCAGCTACCTAC
>NZ_JBCOCI010000052.1:0-36075 GCF_040929485.1 Phocaeicola sp. RTP21198st1_B8_RTP21198_201120
TGCAAATTCAGTAATGAGAGGACGTGTAAACGCAATAAGGACGTTCAAGGGCTTAGTTGCGGATTTGAGGTATATTTGAGAAATTGAGTACAAATTACAACTTTGTTCGTTTATTATTAAATATAGAATAAATAACTTATGAAGATAAAACATCTGTTTGTATCCATATTGCTGGTAACCGGATTCCAACCGATGATAGCACAATCCGCTTTACGGCAACAGTTTGTAAATTCACCCGTACAGGAAGTTCGTCCTTGGACTTTCTGGTATTGGATGTTTGGCGCTGTAACTCCCGAAGGGATTACTGCAGATTTGGAGGCCATGCATCGTATAGGTTTGGGTGGGGCCTATCTGATGCCTATTAAGGGAGTAGAGCAAGGACCTCAATACGAGGGAAAAGCCCAGCAACTTACCCCTGAATGGTGGCGTATGGTCACTCATAGTATGAGAGAGGCTGATAGGCTAGGCATGCAGTTGGGAATGCATATCTGTGATGGCTTTGCCTTGGCGGGAGGTCCTTGGATAACTTCCGAAGAGTCGATGCAAAAAGTGGTATGGAGTGATACTATAGTGAACGGTGGGAATATTCGTAATTTGACTTTGCCCATGCCCGAAGCACTGGATGGCTATTATGAAGATATCGTTACCTACGCCATTCCATTGGAGCGTCAGCCTGAGGATACTTCATTGAAGCCGAAGGTAACTTTCGGCAATTTGAAATCGGCCGTTATTAAAGATGAATCCAAAGCTGTGAACAGAGATGAAAAAGGAGTTTTCCGTTCCTCTTATCCTTGTTGGATTCAGTATGAATATGCAGAACCTGTGACTTGCAGTAATGTGGAAATTATTTTGGGAGGAAATAACTACCAGGCACATCGCCTGAAAGTATTGGCCAGTGAGGATGGACGGACATTCAAAACAGTGAAGCAACTGGTTCCTGCCCGGCAGGGATGGCAGAATACGGATTTCCAGTCCACTCATGCTATCCCTCCTGTTACCGCCCGTTACTTCCGTTTTGAGTGGACTCCCGTGGGAAGTGAACCGGGTAGTGAAGATTTGGATGCAGCCAAATGGAAACCGAATTTGAAAATCAATGATATAGTCCTTCATACGGCTCCACGTATTCATCAATGGGAGGGAAAAGCAGGACTGGTGTGGCGTGTAGCTACTGCTACTACTTCGACGGAAATACCTGATGCGGCATGTGTGCAGCCGGATGAATTGATCAATCTCCCTTTGTATCAGGGCAGGCTGACCGCCCGTTTACCCGAAGGTAAATGGCGTATTCTCCGCATGGGACATACGGCAACCGGACATGTAAATGCTACTGCCGGAGGTGGTAAAGGATTGGAATGCGACAAGTTCAGTACCAAGGCTGTTCAGAAACAGTTCTCGAACTGGTTTGCGGAAATGTTCAAAAAGACGGATGAAGCCGTGGCACGCCGTGTGTTGAAATATATGCACGTAGACAGTTGGGAGTGTGGCAGTCAGAACTGGAGTGATAACTTCGCGGCGGAATTTAAGAAACGTCGTGGATATGATTTGATGCCTTATCTTCCTTTGCTGGCAGGTATTCCGATGGAAAGCGCCGCTCGCAGTGAGCAGATATTGCGGGATGTCCGTACCACCATCGGAGAACTGGTGACTGATGTGTTCTACACCGTATTGGCTGATTGTGCCCGTCAATATGATTGTCGTTTTTCTGCCGAGTGCGTAGCTCCTACTATGGTCAGTGACGGATTGATGCATTATCAGAAAGTGGATTTGCCTATGGGGGAATTTTGGTTGAACAGTCCTACGCATGATAAACCCAATGATATGCTGGATGCCATCAGCGGTGCGCATATTTATGGAAAGAATATTATCCAGGCCGAAGGCTTTACTGAAATTCGTGGCGTATGGGATGAAGACCCTGCCATGCTGAAACCTTTGCTGGACCGTAACTATGCACTGGGTATTAATAAGCTCTTTTTTCATGTCTATACCCATAATCCCTGGATGAACCACCGGCCTGGTATGACATTGGACGGCATCGGACTCTTCTTCCAGCGCGACCAGACCTGGTGGGAGGAAGGAAAATCTTTTGTAGATTACATCACCCGTTGCCAGACTTTGTTGCAATACGGTCATCCGGTGGCTGATATCGCCGTTTTTACCGGTGAAGAAATGCCACGACGTTCCATTTTACCCGAACGGTTAGTTTCGATGCTTCCCGGTATCTATGGAGCCGAACGGGTGGAAAGCGAACGGATTCGGCTGGCTAATGAAGGTCAACCTACCCGTGTGCGTCCTGTCGGTGTTACCCATTCGGCAAACATGGCCGATCCCGAAGACTGGGTGAACCCGATGCGTGGCTATGCCTACGATTCTTTCAACAAAGATGCTCTGTTACGTTTGGCAAAAGCGGAGAATGGAAGAATGGTACTTCCGGGAGGAGCTTCTTATAAAGTATTGGTGCTTCCTACAGCCCGTCCTATGAATCCTGATAACCTGCCGTTGTCTCCTGAGGCACAGGCAAAAGTAGAGGAACTCCGTGTGGCAGGTGTCATTATTCCGAAATTGCCTTATCGGGAAGATGATTTTTCTTCTTTCGGTGTGGAACGGGATGTACTTCTTCCTGCTGATGTGGCATATACTCATCGGAGTGGGGAAGAGTATGAGATTTATTTTGTAGCCAATCAGGTGGACAGTTTGCGTACATTCAATGCTTCTTTCCGCATTGCGGGACGCACGCCTGAATTGTGGAATGCGGTAACAGGAACCATAACTCGTCCAGCACAATGGAAAGAAGCGAACGGTCGTACCGAAGTCGCTTTGTCTTTGCCTGCCAATGGATCTGTATTTGTAGTATTCCCCAAAGAATATTCAGAAGTTTCTCCGGAACGGACCGAAAGGGAACCTGTATCCATATTGATCAAGGAATGGACAGTAACATTCCCCTCTGTGCGTAAGACTGTCACTCGTCCGGCATTATTTGACTGGAGTAAGGAAGAGGATGAAAAAATAAGATATTATGCCGGACATGCTACTTACAGAGGGTTATTCAGATGGAAGAATGAACAGGACGGAAGAATCATTCTTCGCTTGGGAAAAGTGGCCAATGTGGCGACTGTACGTGTCAACAGCATTGCATGCGGTACAGCTTGGACAGCTCCCTATGAAGTGGATATTACCGATGCGCTTCGTAACGGAACCAATGTATTGGAAGTGGAGGTAGTGAATACTTGGGCGAATGCGCTCCGTGGGGCTGATTTGGATAAAGCGCCTTTTGAGGGGATATGGACGAATGCAAAATTCCGTCTGCCCGGAGATGATTTGTTGCCTGCCGGATGGATGGGACCTTGCGAGTTTTTTAAAACTAAAGAATAATGGTAATCACACATAATATGAAAAATAAGAAACTACTACTGGGAATTGCTTGGGCATGGTTGATTTGCCTGTCGGCAAATGCGGAAGTGAAATTGCCCGCTTTCTTTTCAGATGGCATGGTGATGCAGCAGCAGACTCGTGCCAATTTATGGGGAACAGCTACTCCCAATGCATCGGTGAAAATTACAACAAGTTGGGATAAACAAACCTATAAAATTACTGCCGATGCAAAAGGCGCGTGGAAACTTGCTTTATCCACCCCCTCTGCCGGAGGTCCTTACACGATTACTTTTGATGATGGAAAGTTGACTGAAATACGTGATATCCTGATGGGGGAATTATGGTTATGCTCCGGTCAAAGTAATATGGAAATGCCCATGAAAGGTTTTAAAAACCAGCCGGTGGAGAATAGCAATACAGATGTGATGAACAGCCGTAATCCGCAACTCCGCCTGTTCACCGTAAAGCGGGCTTCCTCTTTTACTCCGAAAACAGATGTGGTAGGAACCTGGCAGGAAGCTGTTCCGGCAACCGTGCGTGAATTTAGTGCTACTGCTTATTACTTCGGTCGGATGATACAACAGCAGTTGAATATACCTGTGGGTTTGATTGTGGCTTCTTGGGGAGGCTCTGCCTGTGAAGCCTGGATGCATCCGGATTGGTTGAAGGCATTTCCCGAAGCAAAGATTCCCCAATCGGAAGCCGATATCAAGTCAAAGAACCGTACTCCGACTGTACTCTATAACGGTATGCTTCATCCGCTCATCGGATTAGCCATGCGTGGAGTTATCTGGTATCAGGGGGAAGATAACTATAACCGGGCTTCTACTTATGCCGATATGTTCAGTGCACTGATACGCGGGTGGCGCGAAGAATGGCAGCAAGGGGAATTTCCCTTCTATTATTGTCAAATTGCACCTTATGATTATGGAATTATTACTGAGCCTGGCAAGAATGTGATAAATTCTGCTTATCTTCGCGAACAACAAGCTATGGTAGAACACCGGGTGGGCAATAGTGGTATGGCTGTATTGTTGGACGCAGGAATGAAAACGGGGATTCATCCGGGTAAAAAGAGGGTAGCAGGAGAACGTCTGGGGCGTTTGGCATTAGTAAAAACTTACGGAATGAAAGGTGTTACGGCCGAAAGTCCTTACTATGCAGGAATGGAAGTAAAGAATGATACGGTAATAGTCAGTTTTGATCGGGCGCCGATGTGGATAAATTGTAAAGACCGTTTTGAATCATATAACTTTCAGGTTGCAGGCAAAGATCGGGTTTTTTATCCTGCTAAAGCGTGGATACAGAGAAGTAAAATGCTTGTAAAGAGCGAAAGAGTACCTCATCCGGTGGCAGTTCGTTATGGTTTCGAAAATTATGTGGAAGGAGATTTGTTTGGTGAAGATTTACCTGTGTCGTCTTTCCGTTCCGATGACTGGTAAAAACAGAAAAAAATGAAGAATATCTTTACGTTTTTATTATTAGTATTTATTGGCGGGCAGTTTCTGTGGGGACAGCCTGCCAATTTGGTTTGGAATACTCAAAGCCGGAATGCTTCGGAGTCCATGCCTTGCGGAGGTGGGGATATCGGTATGAATGTATGGGTAGAGAATGATGATGTTCTGTTCTACCTTAGTCGTAGCGGTTCTTTTGACGAGAATAACTGTCTGTTGAAGCAGGGACGGTTTCGTGTGAGGCTCACTCCGAACCCTTTTGCCGGAACGGCTTCTTTTCGGCAGACTCTGCATCTTAATGATGGTTATGTCAGCGTAAGTAGTGATAATGCTACTCTTATTATTTGGGTGGATGTGTTTCATCCTGTGGTACATGTTGAGGTGAAGACGAAGGAACTGACTTCTATGCGTGTAAACTTTGAAAGCTGGCGTTATGAAGATCGTCCGGTGCGTAAAGGGGAAGGGCAGCAATGCTCTTACAAATGGGCCATTCCTGATGGATTGATGACTAAGCGTGACTCTGTCTGTGTGGAAGAAGATAATTTTACTTTCTTTCATCGGAATCCTGATCGGACTATTTTTGATGTGGTAGTAGACCAACAAGGTATGAATGAGGTTAAGGAACAATTATATAATCCTCTGAAAAATCTAATATTTGGCGGTCGGTTATCCGGTGATAATCTGGTTTATACCGGTACACGTCGTGGGCATTATGCGGGAACTGAATATCTAGCATGGATGTATAAAAGTAAAAAACCTGTATATAAGCAATCTGTGCACATTGCCTTGAATACGGAACAAGGTACGGTTCCTGCATGGGAAGCATCATTGGCCCGTACTGAGAAGGAAATAAATGTATCCAAAGACAAACAGGCTACCCGTCGTTGGTGGAATGATTTTTGGAAACGTAGCTTTATTGAGGGGGAAGGTGAAGCGGGAGATGCTATCCGTAACTATACACTGTTCCGCTATATGTTGGGATGTAACGCCTATAGCCAGTGGCCTACAAAGTTTAACGGGGGACTGTTTACTTTTGATCCTATGTATGTGGATCAGATAATGGAATTCACCCCTGATTTCCGGAAATGGGGAGGAGGAACCATGACTGCACAGAATCAGCGTTTGGTTTATTGGCCTATGTTGAAAAGCGGTGACTTTGACTTGATGAAATCACAATTTGACTTTTATCTGCGTTTGTTGCCGACAGCAGAAGCGCGTACTCGTGCCTATTGGGGACATGCTGGCGCTTGTTTCACTGAGCAAATGGAGAACTTTGGTCTTCCTAACCCTGCAGAGTATGGTTTTAAGCGTCCTGCGAGTTTTGATAAAGGCTTGGAATATAATGCATGGTTAGAATACGAATGGGATACCGTTCTTGAGTTCTGTCAGATGATATTGGAAACAGCACGTTATGACAGTTTGGATATCAGCTGTTATACTCCTTTAATAGAAAGTTCGCTTAGTTTCTTTGATGAACATTATCGTCAGCTTGCGTTACAACGTGGCCGTAAGGATTTGGATGGTAGCGGTAAACTAGTGATTTATCCAGGATCGGCTTGTGAAACTTATAAGATGGCCTACAATCCATCCTCAACCATTGCTGCACTGCGCTCTGTTTTACAAACTTATAGGCGTAAACCGGATATGCTGGCACGTATTCCTGAGATTCCTTTGCGCATAGTGGATGGGAAGGAAATGATTGCTCCGGCACAGGTTTGGGAACGGGTGAATAATATTGAAACCCCTCAACTTTATCCCGTGTTTCCCTGGCGTATTTACGGAGTGGGCAGGGAAGGTCTGGAAATAGCTCGTAATACCTATTTATATGATCCTGATGCCCAGAAATTCCGTTCCCATACCGGGTGGAAGCAAGATAATATTTGGGCAGCCTGTCTGGGAATGACAGAGGAGGCTGCACAACTTACCTTAGAGAAAATGGCAAACGGCCCTCATCGTTTTCCCGCTTTTTGGGGACCAGGCTATGACTGGACGCCTGATCATAACTGGGGAGGCAGTGGCATGATAGGTATGCAGGAAATGCTGTTGCAGGAAGCCGATGGAAAGATTTTATTGTTTCCTGCGTGGCCAAAAGATTGGAATGTGCATTTCAAATTGCATGCTACAGGGCAAACCACTGTAGAAGCTACTCTGAAAGAGGGTGCAGTGGTTAGCTTGACCGTACAACCTAAAGAACGGGAAAAAGATGTGGTAAATTGTTTACTGAATAAATAATTTAGGGTTAAGGAGATGAGTTTCTTTTAGATTCATCTCCTTTTTCTTTAAATATAATCAAATTCAGAACTTGTCACTCCTTTCGTTTTTCCATTCTTGTTTATTTGTATGGCAATCAGTGTCGGAACATTGTTTGACGGCTTTGATTGCCTTTGTTGCGTAAAACAAGAACCAAAATATCCGATGTTTTGTTCTTAATATCATAAATAGATTCAAAATGGTTATGAAAAAGATTTTAATAGCTTTGGCCTTGTTGCTGACTGGCATTGCAAGCGGATCGGCATGTACCGGTATTTCGTTCCTGGCCGAAGATGGTGGATATGTGCAGGCACGTACCATAGAGTGGGGGAATAGTTACCTTCCGAGTGAGTATGTTGTTGTTCCCAGAGGACAAGAATTGGTATCTTATACTCCAACGGGTGTAAATGGCTTGAGATTTCGGGCTAAATATGGTATGGTAGGACTGGCTATCATTCAGAAAGACTTTGTGGCTGAAGGACTGAATGAAGTAGGACTTTCGGCTGGATTGTTTTATTTTCCTCATTATGGGAAGTATGAAGAATATGATGAGGCTCAAAATGCAACTACTTTGTCGGATTTGCAGGTGGTGAACTGGATGCTTTCCCAGTTTGCTACTATAGACGAAGTGAAAGCAGCTATAGAAGGGGTGAAGGTGGTGTCTCTTGATAAACCTGGTAAAAGTTCTACGGTACATTGGCGCATTGGCGATGCTAAAGGAAATCAAGTGGTATTGGAGTTTGTGGATGGTGTTCCTCATTTTTATGAAAACAGGGTAGGAGTACTCACCAATTCTCCCGATTTTCCATGGCAGGTGACTAACTTGAATAATTATGTAAATTTGTATCCGGGGGCTGTCACTCCACAGCAATGGGGTGGGGTGACTATTTTCCCTTTTGGCGCAGGTGCTGGATTCCATGGCATTCCGGGGGATGTGACTCCTCCATCCCGTTTTGTTCGTGTAGCGTTTTATAAGGCAACAGCTTCGGCGTGCCCTACAGCGTATGACGCTATATTACAAAGTTTTCATATTCTGAATAATTTTGATATTCCTGTCGGTATAGAACATGCGTCAGGAAAAGCACCTGATATTCCCAGTGCTACACAATGGACTTCGGCTATTGATTTGACAAACAGGAAAGTGTATTATAAAACGGCATATAATAACAATATTCGTTGTATTAATATGAAGAAGATTGATTTTGATAAAGTGAAATATCAGTCGTATCCATTGGATAAGGAGTTGAAACAACCTATAGAAGAGATTATTGTGAAATAGTGTGGGGGGGAAGCTGTTGACGGAAGTACATGGAAATTTTAATCGCAATGAATGAAAAATGGATAAAATGTATTTTTTTAGAAAAAAGTTCTAGAAATGTTTGCAAATACAAAAATAAACCATACCTTTGCACTCGCAATTCGGAAGAATAGCAATAACAAAGGATTGATTCGCTAGCTCAGCAGGTAGAGCACAACACTTTTAATGTTGGGGTCTTGGGTTCGAGCCCCAAGCGGATCACCAAACGAAAAGCCAAAAGGCGACAACAAAAAGACAAGTCCTACAAAATCAACATTTTGTGGGACTTTTTTATTGCCTTTTGGCTACCTCGACCGTCACGAAAAGGTCACTGACGGACAAAAATTAGTGCCTTATCCGTACCCCCGACAAAAATCTCAAAAAAGGGGTACGAATTGGCTGAAATTGGCGAAATGTTGTCGGGAATTGGCGACCCTGCATTTATCTCATTATGAGTTAATAAAAGTAGTTTTGTAACTTAAAAAATGAGGTATGAAATCAACATTCCGAGTATTGTTCTTCTTAAAAAGGGACAAGGTTAAAAAGAACGGTAATATGCCTATCATGGCACGTGTTACCATTGACGGGAAATTAGCCCAGTTCAACACCAAACTGGAGGTCAATCCCAAGAACTGGTCTGCCAAGACCGGAAAGGTAAATGGCAGAGGGGCGGAATTTACCCGCATGAATGAAATGCTGGATAGCATCAAGGCTACCTTGCACAGACACTATCAGACCATTTTAGAGCGGGACAATTACGTGACCGCAGAGAAAGTACGCAACGTATTCTTGGGCAAGGAAGAAAAGGCAAAGACACTCTTACAGGTATTTTCCCAACACAATGAACAATACGCATTGAAAGTAGGGAAAACAGCCACGCAAAAGACATACACCCGTTACGAACTTACCAAAAATCGCCTTGCCGAATATATCCACGATAAATATAATGTGGAGGATATGACCTTCCGGGAAATAAATGTCGTGTTCATTGAGGGCTTCTACCTGTTCATCCGTGAGAATTACCCGTGTACACACAATACGGCTATGAAGTTTATCCAGCGTTTCAGAACCGTTGTCCTATTTGCCCACAACTTGGGACTGATTACCTTTAATCCATTCGGGGCGTATAAGCTGAAATTTGAATATGTGGAACGGGATTTTCTTGAACAAGCGGAATTAGACCGGATATATCAAAAGACGTTCGCCAGTAAACGACTGGAACAGGTTCGGGATATATTCATCTTTAGCTGCTATACCGGGCTTTCCTATGTTGATGTATGCGAATTGACACCTGAAAACATAAGACTGTCCTTTGACGGCAATTTGTGGATTATCAAGAAAAGACATAAGACTAGCGTAACGTCCAACATCCGATTGTTGGATATACCCAAATCCATTTTGCAGAAATATGACGGGAAGTTCCCCAATGGTAAACTGTTGCCAGTTATCAGCAATCAGAAGATGAATGATTACTTGAAAGAGATTGCGACCGTTTGCGGGATAAATAAGAAAATCACGTTTCACGTTGCCCGCCACAGCTTTGCGACCCTTAGTATAAGCTACGGTGTACCCATTGAAAGCGTTTCCAAGATGTTGGGACACACCAACATAAGAACTACCCAAATCTACGCAAAAATCATAGACACCAAACTTAGCGAGGATATGGATATTTTCGCTAACAAGCTAAATAACAGAAAAATATAAGTGGTATAGATATTAACTTAAAAGTAATGATTATGGACTTGCAGATTATCCAAAACAAGATTTTTGAAGTACGGGGTTGCCGGGTGATGCTTGACTTGCATTTGGCGGAACTCTACCAAGTAGAAACACGAGCCTTGAAGCAGGCGGTCAAACGCAATATCGAGCGTTTCCCCGGTGATTTTATGTTTGTCCTCACCAAAGAGGAAGCTAACTTGCTGTTATCCATAGGGGTGTCACAAAATGTGATACCCCCTGCTTACAACTTCGGCGTTGCTATGCCTATGGCTTTTACGGAGCAGGGCGTAGCCATGCTTTCTTCGGTTCTTCGTTCCAAAGTAGCCATAGAAGTAAACATTTCAATCATGCGGGCTTTTGTCCTCATGCGCCAAATGGCAATCGGTTACGAGGAACTGTTAAAGCGCATCGAGGAATTGGAGGTAAGCACCGATGCGCAGTTCAACGAACTGTACCAAGCCCTTACCCAGCTTCTAAGCCAGTCGCAACAGCAAAAAGAACGCCGTCCGATAGGTTTCGTTACCTATGACCGCTCAGGTAACAAATAGGTAACGATTTCGGTAACGAAATGACACATAATAAATTTAGTGATTTCGAAGATAATCTTAAATGCAAGTAAGCTATTGATAAATAAAGCATATCTTTGTCCTCTAAAAGCAAGTAACAATATGGGATTGAAAATTCATACATTAGCAGAAATACCTGATAGCATTTCTAAAAATTATTATTTGTACATTTTGGATTATTATAATTGGGATGAACCTATAGGTAACACTTTAAGAGAAAATTTTGATAAAATTGCAGAATTTGCAGCTAATAATAATTCTGTGGTTATACAAGGAATGGCAGGTAGTCATTTTTATTCGGAATTAATGTCTTGGGAGTCTATAAATGGTATAGACCCATTGGAATTATTACCAGCATTAATGATAACTACCCTTCATCCGAAATACTTTATAGACGGAAATAATAAACAACTAAAAGGAAAGAATATTCCCAAAGATAAATTTGTGTTTTTAGAAATACGCAAAATATGTCAGCGACCTCAAGATGTTGTAGCTCTTCTTGAAAAGATTTTTCAAGATATAAGAGATAAGAAGGCTATTCAGGATTTCAAAGTAAAGAAAGAATTGAAAGGTGGAGTTGGTAAAATCCTAAATGATGCACTAATTCTTGAACCCAATATAGGTGGTATCGGTATCAATCTAAATAATTTATTCAAATTTCTAAAAGACAGGTAATCTGTATAATGGATTTTGTCTATATAACATTCTAAAAAGCTATATTCTACCAAAGTGCATTCTATCACCTTGCGGGCAGTCCACCGACTACCCGCATTTTTTATATCCTTTTCCAATTGGCACATTCCCCGAAACGCCAGCCGTGCGTGGCATGGCTGACTGTATTTCGTGAAAAGAGCCGTTGGAAACCCGCACAAGCGTACCGCAAGGTAAACTTGCCATACCCTTGCCTTTCCCGCCCGCATGGAGTGTTCCCTAAAGGATGAAAGGGAACAAGCACTTTTCCCCTGTTTCCCTATCTGTAAATCTTCCTCATTATGCAGTCCCCCAGCCGGGACAGTCGTTTTAATCATTTCAATAGGCAAAGGTAGTTACGTGTTCTTCACGATTTTGCAAGGTCGAGCCGTTCCGGTTTGGCGAAAAAATCTTCCCTGCCTTGCGAGGTATTTTTTGCCCAAAACTTTGCAAACTCTAAACACTACCCTTTTACGCCTATGTGAAACGAAAACGACCGACCCGACCGGAAGACGCATAAAAAAAAGTCGGATTTACGGGAAACAGGAAAAAAGTTCAGTGAAACTTCAACTCCCTCACCTCTCAAATCCGCATAAACTTAAAAAAATTACAATCATGGAAGCAACGACATTATCAGCAGCAAGGGTTTATGTAGGCACTTACGCCAAGTATAACAACGGTTCATTGTACGGCGCATGGCTCGACCTTTCGGACTATTCAGACAAGGAAGAATTTTACGAAGCCTGCCGGGAACTGCACGAGGACGAAGAAGATTCGGAATATATGTTTCAAGACTGGGAGAACGTGCCGGAGGGCTTAATCGGTGAAAGCTGGATTTCTGAAAACTTCTTCGCCTTGCGTAATGCGGTGGAAGATTTGAGCGACACCGAACAGGAAGCCTTTTTCGTGTGGTGCAACTATAAATGCCATGATTTGAGCGAAGAAGATGCAGACGACTTGATAAAAGCCTTTCAAGACGAGTATATAGGACAATATGACGATGAAGAAGATTTTGCCACGCAAATAGTCGCCGAGTGCTACGAACTTCCCGACTTCGCCGAAACATACTTTGATTACCAAAGGTTTGCCCGTGACCTGTTCATGTGCGATTACTGGTTTGATGACGGCTTTGTATTCCGTGCGGCATAACAACCAATCCGGGCGGGGTGTCAAAGCCCTGCCCGCTAAAAACAACCAAGTTTATAACCATAAAAAAATAAGACATCATGCAGTCACTTAACAAAAACGGGGTAAGCATTACCCTAATACCGGGAGAGGAAAAGTTTGTCAAATGCCGTTTGAGCACATTTAAGGGACAGACATTTTACCAGTACGATTACCGCCATACCGATATGGAACTTTTCAGCACGGTAGCCAAAACGCTGGCAGAGTGCCGCCGCAGGCGTGACGGGTGGATAGCGAAAAAAGAACGGAGTAATAAATAAGTAAATTTTTGGGGTATGAAAACGACAGAAGTAAATAAGGAGCTTATCGGCAGGCGTTGCGAGTGCATTTTTACGGGCTTAATGGTAACGGGTGTTATTGAGGACACGGAAGAAAACGAACACACTAAGGAGGTAAAAGTACGCTTCGACCGCCCACACCAGTGGGGCGATGATTTATATAATGATGTGTGGGCGTGGGGGCGTAAAATTGATGAGTTCGGCACGTTGCGCCATTTGCAACTGCTGGAGGACAAACCGGACTTTCAGACAATGACGGTAGTTTTCGGTGAGCCAATCAGCCAAATAGACCGCAGTATTTTTGAAGATGCGGCGGCGTGGGGTGTCTGTTCCCTGCAAGGCTGGGTAAACAGTTACGAAAGTGTCAGGTTTGTAGCCATAAACGACCATACGGCGGTCATAACGGGCGAATATAACATGGAACAGGTAAAGGTGTGGTTAGAGAAATACACGTCCATAAAGAGCATTAAAATCAGTTGATAGAGAACGGCGGCTGTTTACTGCCGTTACTTTCTTCCGTGAGCCTGCCAGCGGGTGAAGAAAGTAACAAAGAAGCCGTTCGTTTCCCTATCATGGAAACAGCCCGCCGATGCTTCCCGGCGGGCTGTCTGCTGGCATTTACGCTTTGCGTATCATTAAACGAATATCACAGCTACAAATCCTTATAATGAATAAATTTTACACTAAGTATGCACACGGTTTCTTCTTCCTCGATGTCGTATTTCCAAGTCCGCTTATTGACAAGCATTTCCGTGTCGTTATCAAACCATTCCATAACGGGCATATCTTCTTCTTCGTCCACCCATTTGAAAACCTGATTGGACGGTATTTTCCACAATTCAGCCCTGTCACGTGCGGAAATGCAGTCCTTATCCACGATAATGATGTCACCTACTGCTGGAACCATATCTGTTTCCATCGTGGTTTCTATATACCACGAGATACCTTTTATATCCAATTCTATTTTTACCATGTCATTTTATTGTTAGGGGGTTATTGTTTCCGTTTCTTCTTCGCTGTTGTCATTATTGAACGAGAACGAAAGTTGCTGCATCTGTCCGAAGCTGTCGATAATATAAATGTCAATCGTCTGCTGGTCGGTCGATGCCGATGTGTAATAGAGCCGGAATGTTTCTTTCTCCAGCGGGTAAAGGTCATTGGGCAGGAACACCGTGCCGTTATCCATTTCCAGCTTCCCTTTGCCGTCCGGCTGGAAGTACCTTATCTGATAGGTTGTCGGCTGGTAATAGCCGCCACGCACCAGTTGGCAGCGTATTTCGGCGGTTTCCCCGACTTTCAGCCTTTTGGGTACGGGCAGCGTTTCAATGCTGAACGGGTACGCCTGCTGAATATCCAAATTGTCATTACAGGCGGTGACAAGTACAAGGGCGGCCACGATGTAGCAGCCCATGATGATTTTATACATTACATTCTTCATATACATTATTATATAGCGGTCAGTTGATAATGAATTTCAGTCCTAAAGATACCTGCGAGTGGAACTTGCCTATGTCCGAGCCGAACAACGCCCGTTCCCTTGCGTTCAGCAGCAGAGCCACCCGGTCGGTCAGGTAGGCTTCCAGTTCCAGCGTGAGCGCACCGCCGTAAATAAAGCAGTCCTTATCCAATAAGGTAGAACCGTCCGGCAGCAGTTTTTCGCTTTTGTTGCTCACCTCATACCCGGCGAGTGCTGACAGTCCCAGCGAGAGGAAAAAAGTCTTTCGCCTGTCCGAAAGGAATTTCAGGTAATAGCCACCCTCTGCGGTGAACTGTTCTACGGGTATCTGCATATCCTTGTAGTCATACTTCTTGTGCAGGTATTCCCCGCCGATAACCCAGCGGTTTGCGTTTTTGGTGTAAACGCTGTATGCCGCCCCGATATGGTAGGCGAAATCCGTGTTGTCATTCCAGTGTACACCGTCCGTCATGCCCGCCGTGACCTGCAAGCCTTTCATACCCGGCAGGTATCTTTGTGCGTGTGCCTGAAACGAGGTCAGGCACAGCGCAAAGAGCATCATTATAAAGATGTGTTTCTTCATTCCCTATTTGATTTTGAGTTCGTTAATCACTTCCGCATTCACGATGTCGGCGTTCTCCACCCGTATGGTCTGATGCCGCCCGCCGTTTTTCTCGTAGAGTTCCACCAATAGTAGTTTATCGTCAGGAATGGTAAACTTCGGCAGGGCGTACACCGTGCGGACGGTCGATTTCCCGGCAATCTCTATCACTTCGTTGTAGCTTCTGACTGCATCCAACACCGTTTCCTGAATAGCCGTGCGTTTGGGTACTTTCTTATCGACTATCTTAAACTTGATGAAATCGGTATCGAAAGGCACGTTGGAACTGTTCTTCGTCTGCGTATGCACGTAGAGCATCCCGTTATAGGTGTAAATCCCCTTGATTAAGAACTGTATTCCGAAACGCTTGCTACCCAAGTGGCGCACTTTCCGGTCATTGTTCTTGTATATGCTCTGCATTATCAGCTTCACCAACAGCGGGCTTTCATTACCCAGTTCCCGAAAATAGATATTCATGCGTGTATGCGAAAAGTCGCTGGTGTCCTCGTTCTCCAAGAAGTCTTTCATTTCGATATTGAGCATTTCCGGTTCACGGGCGTACTTGGCGTTGAACGAAAAGAAACTGCCGTCCTCGCAAATGACGGAGAAGTTCGTTTCGCCCGGAAAGCCCTCTGTCGTGGCTTTCACCCGGATTACGTTCTCCGCACCGTCCGCCTTACCCGCTATGATGTGGTTGCTTCCCAAATCCACATAGCGGACGGCGGCGGGGAAGATGATATGTACCGTCTTGGCAAAGGTCACTTCCACGCCGTAGGGCGTTACCATTTGGCGGTACGGGAGTTTCCGGGTAATCCCCCAGTATAAATCGTTGCCCGCTACATACTTCACGGTATCGGTTTCCTGTGCGTTTGCCGCACACACACCCAGCAAGAGGGCGAACATTACAAAAATCTGTTTCATTGTTAATTAAAATTTTAACGGTTGATAAAATAGTTATTGTTGTTTGGCGTAAAGCATCACCTTGTACCCGGCTTTCAGCTTCACTTTCACGGTTCGGAACTTCTTGGCAAGGTAGCCGGATGTTCCTTGCAGCAAACCCCTTGTCACGTCCATAGCCACCTGCTGCCCGGCACTTTGGGCAAAGGATATGCTTGTACCCAGCCCGCTGCCGATGTTCGCCATAGCTTCGTTGAACGCTTCCTGCTCCATTGAGGACGGGACGGAAAGCCCCTTTTGCCCGTCCGTGTCGAACACGGCAAGCTCCACCGGGATGATGTTGCCAGCGTACTCAATCGAAGACACCAGTATGTCGAGCCGTTCGCCCTGCACCTTTGCCGTACCCGCTACAAGGGTATTCTTCGGCACGACTATGTTCCCCGCCTGCATAGGTTCGAGCAGCCGGAGTTTCACCGCCTGCCCGTCCGTCAGTGTTTGGTCTTGGTGGATGCAGGCGGCTACCGTGTTCTTTCCCATAGCGTAGCCCGTGCCTACCGCCGTGTTGAAGCCGTAGTTTCGTGGTTGGCTGTAAGCACGGATGAAGTCGGAATCGCTCATGGGCTGCTGCAATCCCGATACGGTCGTTTCTCGGATTGCCTGCACCGCCACCGCATTCGGCTTGCGTTCAATGCCGCCCGTTACGGGTACTTGCGCCACTTGCCTGCCGTCATTCATATACCTTGCCGCCAGTTCGTAGGACTTTTCAAGTAAAGCCATTTGGTCGTCAGTGGTGGGCGTGGCGTTCTGCTGTTGTTGCAGTCGGTCGGTCAGTTCCGCCACCTGCCGTTTCAAGTCCTCTTTTTCCTCGTCCACCGCCGGGGTTTCGTAGAACGTGCTTAACTGGCGGTTGATGTCCCGGTAGGCGTTTGCCGAAGAAGAAGCACCGCCGCCCCGCCGGGATTGCGCATCCTCTTCCGGCATCAGTTCGATTTCCGCTTGTGGTTCTTCCATTTCATTGTCCCCCGTGAAACCGAAGTCCTGCAAGGATTGTATCTTGTCCTGCTGCTTGCGGTTCATCATCGCCTGCTCGTATGCCTTTTGCTTGTCGGCTATAATCCCGTCCTCTGCGGGCAGGGGGATGTCGGCGTTGAAGCCGCCCACGCTTTCCACATTCACGTCCTCTTTGTCGGAGGGGGCGAATATCAGGTACATGCACCCGGCAAAGACAAGGAACATCAGCGGGAAGACTATCATTTTCCTGCGTTGCTGTATCTGTTGGGGTGTCAGTTCCCGTTTGGGCATCTTTTCCTTTTCGGGCTTCCCGCCCGTCTGCGGTACGGTCGTGCCGTTCTCATTCTTCTGTACTTCTTCCATATTCCGGTCTGTTTAATAAGTTGATACTATCGCTATCGTGTAGCGGAATTTGTTTGATATGTTCTATTTGTAGGCGTTGCCCGTCCCGTTTCCCAATGTTGTAGATTGATGAAACGGTGATGTAGATAGACAAGCCGCCGAAAAAGAAGAACATCACGAGGATAACCGCCAGCCTTTTGCCCGGCGTAATCCGTCCGCACATTCGGCGCAAGCGGTCGTCCGCCCAGTCCTGCACCTTTTCGATATAGTTTCGTTTCCTTTCCATACGGCTATCTTTTGACGGTTTGTAAATCCTTGTTTTCGGTAATGGTGAACGCTTCGATGATGAAGCCGTGCGGGTTGTTGTCGCTGCGTGTGGCGTTGAGCAGGCGGCACGAGGTCACAAGACTTCGCACCGTCAGGCTGCTTTCCCGGACAATCAACTGGCGGGCGTAGGTGTTCACCTTGTAGGGGTACTGGTCGAAGTCGCACTTCACGCTATCAATCTCCACCGTCTGCGTGACGTTCCCCGAAATCACCCGGTTGTAGTAACCCTTTTCCGCCAAGTCCTTGTAATAGTTGAAAGCGGTCTTGTCGGCAAGGAACAGCGAGCGTTTGATATTACTTTCGATAGCCCCCTTGTCGGGCGATAAGGTGAAAAACAGTTCGTGGAAACGCCGCACGTGTGATTTGGCTTCCACTGGTCTGTTCTGTGCCATGTCCTGCGAGAGTGCGAGCATCAGGCTCTTGCCGTTGTCGAGGACGTATATCTTCTGCCGCTGCTTCTCGGCGAAGCTGTACGAGTTCCACACGGCAAAGCCCGTCACCAGTGCGCACAGGCAGATGAATACCAGCGCAAAGAGCCGGATTTGCCGGAAACTCGTTTCGATGTTGTTCAATGACTTAAATTCCATATCCTTAAAAATTTTGATGTTGTTTATTTGAGTAGTTTTCCCGATACCTTTCCACCGACTGCGCCAACCGCAGCCCCGGCGACTGACCCGGCTTTCGACACGTTGCGGTTATAGGCGGACATACCGCCAGCCGACACAATCCAGCTTGCCACCGTTGGAATGGTGAAGTAGCCCACGATGCCGATAATCATAAAGATTACATACACGGTGCTGCTCCCGTCAGGAATGAAATTCGGGTCTGAAAGTTCCTGAATGTCCTTTTGGAGCATCAGCGTTTGTATGCGAGCCAGCACACTGCTGAACAAGTCAGACACGGGTAACCACAGGTAAATGGAGATATAGCGTGAAATCCACTGGGTCAGCGTGCTTTGGAAACCGTCATAGACGGAAATCGCAAACGCCAGCGGACCCAGTATGCTTAACACAATCAGGAAGAACGTCCGCAGCGTGTCTATAATCAGCCCCGCCGCCTGAAAGAGCATTTCCAGCAATTCCCTGAACCAGTCCCGGACGGACTTCTTGATGTTGTAAGCCGCCCTGTCCATATACATACCCGTCATAGTCACCATGTCGGAGGGCGACCAGCCCAGCTCCTCCAGTTGTCGGTCAAATTCCTCGTCCGATACGAGGTAAGCCGTTTCGGGGCTTCGCATCAGGGCTTCATATTCCAGTCGGTCTTTCTGCGCCCGGTACTCGTTCATGTCGAAAGTCTGCGTTTCCATAAGCTGGTTGCACCCTTTCACCACTGGCGACAATACCGTGTTGATAGTCCCCAACACGAAAGTTGGAAAAAACATGATACACAGCCCCAGCGCAAAGGGACGGAGCAGCGGGTACACGTCTATGGGTTCGGCACGTGCGAGCGACTGCCACACTTTGGCGGCTACATAGAACAAAGCTCCCAATCCGGCAATACCTTTCGCTACCCCTGTCATGTTGCTGCACAAGGGCATCATTTCATCGTACAGCACCCGCAACACTTGGTGCAGGTTGTCAAAATCCACTGCTGCTAATAACATAGGCATACCATATTATATGTTACCAATAGCGTTCATCCGCCGAGCCGTAGAGAGCCAACACCCGGTCGGTGTCGTTCTTCTTCTTCGCCCGCAGGTAGGACACGGATATGTTCTTGCGGGTGTAGTAGTTCACGAGGTTGCGGTAGTTGAGCAGGCTTTTATAGGCGTTGTCGATGATTGCCAGCCGTTCGGCATCCGTCAGCGACATCCCCGTGATGTTCACTACATTTTTCAAGTCCTGCAACACGTCCGAGCTTTCCGACATCAGTTTGGCATAGCCGAACGATATTGCGGAAAGTTCGTCAGGCGTGAAATTCGGGTCTGCCAGCATGTTTTGGAAATTGCGCACGTATATTTCGGATATTTCCGCCACCAGTTCAATGGACTTCTTCACCTTGACACCGCCCTTAACCACGTCATGCACCGCTTTGAGCGCATCGTAATATTTTTTACCCTGCTGGAAAATCTTCTGCGCTTCCATAAAGCCGTCCAGCGTGTTCTTGGCTGTGGTAGAGGTCTGCACTATCTGCTTGGTGGTGTTAATGATACCCTGTGCCAAGTTGCCGGGGTCTGACACCACCCACTGGGCGGATGCCTTGCCGATAAAGCAAATGCACACCGCCATAAAGAGGATTATTTTCTTCATGTTCCTAATTTTTAAGTTGTTGATGATTGGGGATTACGTTTGCTTTCCGCAAGCCGCTTGATAGCCAGTTCAAGGTTGCCGCCCAGCTTGTCGGCAAGGGCGAACAGTTCCATTTTCTCGCTTTCCTCTGTCGTGAATGTATAATATTCTTCCAACGAAACTTCGGTTGCGTACACCGCTGACTGCGTACCGCCCAGCGAAAAGAAAACTTCCTTGTACTTCCGTCCGGGGTGGTTCGCCATGTTGATAGACAATATTTGCGAACGCTCCTTGTCGGTCAGTCCCAGCAGATTTTGTATGCTGTCGAACTTGTTCAGATATTTTCTTTGGTCTAACAGGATTTTGCAGTCCGAGTTGTTGATGATGCTCTCTTTCACTATGGGCGAGGAAATAATATCTTCCACTTCTTGCGTTACCACAATCGCTTCCCCGAAATATTTTCTGACGGTCTTGTACAAATATTTTATATAATCCGCCATGTTCGCACTTGCAATCGCTTTCCACGCTTCCTCAATTAGTATTAATTTCCTTATTCCCTTTAACTTGCGCATCTTGTTGATAAAGGCTTCCATGATGATGATAGTCGTTATCGGGAATAAAATCTTGTGGTCTTTGATGTTGTCCAATTCAAAGACAATGAAGCGTTTATGCAACAAATCCAGCTCCTTGTCGGAGTTCAGCAGGTAGTCGTATTCACCGCCACGATAGTACGGTTCAAGCACGTTCAGAAAGTTGTCGATGTCAAAATCCTTTTCCCTGACGTTCTTTTCGGCAAGCCGCTGTCGGTAATCATCCCGGACAAACTCGTAGAACGTGTTGAAGCAGGGCGTTACCGAACGGTCATTGCCTATCCGTTCGATATAGGCACTTACCGCATTGGACAACGCCACTTCTTCCGACCTCTTGGGGGCTTCATCGTCCCGCTTCCACAGGGTGAGTATAAGGGTCTTGATACTCTCTTTCTTCTCGATGTCAAATACCCCGTCCTCGACATAGAACGGGTTGAACGCTATCGGGCTTTCGTTGGTGTAGGTGAAATAAATCCCGTCCTCGCCGTGTGTACGGTTGTGGATAAGCTGGGACAGCCCCAAGTAGCTGTTACCCGTATCTACTAATAGCACGTGCGCACCCTGCTCGTAATACTGGCGCACCATGTGGTTGGTGAAGAAAGACTTTCCCGACCCGCTCGGCCCAAGTATAAACTTGTTGCGGTTGGTGGTGATGCCTTTCTTCATGGGCAAATCCGATATGTCGATGTGCAGCGGGCGACCGCTTACCCTGTCCACCATTTTGATACCGAACGGCGAAAGCGAACTCTTGTAGTTCGTTTCTTCCACGAACAGGCATAGAGCCTGCCCCAAAAATGTGTAGAAACTTTCCTCTGCGGGGAAGTCGGCTTCGTTACCGGGTATGCCCGCCCAGAAGAGCGTGGGCGTATCGACCGTGTTGTGGCGTGGCTTGCACTCCATTAAGGCAAGCTGGCTTCCCACATCGTTGCGTATGCGTTTGAGTTCGTCCCGGTCGTCACTCCATGCCATGACGTTGCAGTGGCAGCGCACCGATACAAGCCCCTTGCTGTGGGCTTCGTTCAGGTACTCGTCTATCCACTCCTTGTTCACTTGGTTGGCACGGGAATAGCGGGAGAGTGATTGCATGTTCCGGGCGGTCTGCTCGAAGTTCTTCAGGTTCTCGGCGTGGTCGTCTATGAAAATATACTGGTTATAGACGTGGTTACACGACAATAGTACGCCCACCGGGGCGGCAAAACTTAACCTGCAATCGCTTCTATCGGTGGACAGCTTTTCAAACCGTGTATCTGTCCCGACCTTGCCGGGCAAATCTTCCACGTCCGAAAGCGTGTGCAGGCACAGTATATCGTCCCCGACACGCATTTCTTCCGGGTACAGTCCGATATCTTTCAGGCAGGTGGTATCAGTCTGTGATAGCGAGAAGTATTTCTCGATGATGCCCGCCTTTCCGTCCTGCCCGGTGATTTCCGATGCCGCCAGCCGGGTAAGGGTGACAAACCCGCTGTCGTTCATAATTCGTTCAAACTGTCCGACCGCCTCGATGAACTTTGCCGCCGCTTCCCTGTCCGCTATCTCCTGTGGGACAATCCTGCCCCGGCAGAGGGTGGAGAAGTCACTCTGTCGGCGGCTTCTCTCCCTTGTCGTTTTTGTCAGGAACAGGTAGCAGTAATGGTTCAGGAACGGGCGTTCATTGAAGTGCCGTTCAAAACTCCGGGACAGGAAACTAAGCTCGTCCCTTTCGGTGTCGGGCTGGTAATTCTCCTTGATGAAGAAGTCCTGCTTGTGTACTATGGAGTAGTCGGGCAGCACCTTGATTGCCTTGTACCATGCCGAATGTATGGCTTCGTACTCGGCACTGGTGACGGTGAACAGTTCGGGCAGTTCCACCCTGAAAGCCACCGTGATGTCGGCATCCTTTGAAATGATGCAGCCGTTCTCCACCGCCAAAAGGGGAAACTTCCTCTCCAGCGTGGTAGCCTTTAACGTATTCCTCATGTTCTTTCTTCCTTTCTTCTTTTGTAGGTGAATAATCGGGGTAACGCCTTTCTGTTGATAATGAAGCGGGGGTGTCTTTTGCGGGCGGCAGCTTTCATCAGCCCGTGTGTACCGTATCGGGCATTCAGCCGGAACGTCTGCCACACGAGCAGCAGCGAAGCCGACACGATGAAACCGATACATAGCCACTGGTTCACGCCTGCCATGAACAGGACGATGAACACCACGAACACGGCAAGCAAGCCGCCTGCAAAAATGAAAAGGTACTGGCTTTTCAGCCCCTTGAACTCCACCGACTTTCCGATACCCCTGTTTACCGGATATTCAGACATAGCCGCCGTTTTAGAGGAAGAACGACCGCAGGATAGTGGCGGCGACAATCAGGAAGATACACGCCCCGAACCAACTGGCGGCAGTCTTTGAGGTGTCGGGGTCGCCGCTTGAAAACTTGTTATATACTTTTACCCCGCCAATCAAGCCGCAGACCGCCCCGATTGCGTAAACCAGTTTTGTTCCGGGGTCGAAATACCCGGTGATTAGGTTCGTGGCTTCGGTGATGCCCGCCTGCCCATTGCCCTGTGCGTAGGCACTTACCGCAACGGCAAGGATAGCCGCTGACAAAAAGATTTTCTTTCTCATTGTGATTTGTTTTTAATGCCGGGCGGCGGGTGGGAAGTCCGCCTTTCCCGGCTGGTGAATAATTTGAAATTTTAGTGGTCGGGGATAGTCCCGTTTGTCTGTTTGGTTTTCAGGTTGCCAATCAACCGTAGTCACGTTGCTTCATATTGTTACACATTATTATATTACAGAAAATCGTTCATGTCGAACGCTTCGTGTTCCTCGCTTATGTTGCCAGTTCCGGCAGGGACAGCAGCCGTAGCCAGTTCCGCTTCGTTGCGCCCCAGCAGTTCCGCCACCTTTGCCAGCCCGCCGTTGATGTTCTCCACCACCGCATCGTAGAGGTTCGTCCCCTCAATACTTGCCAATGTTCCGGCTGCTTGCCGTTTCTCCGCTTCGGTGGGGTTGTCGGCGTTCGCCGTGCGTACCGCTTCGCCCAGTTCGTCAAAGCTCACGCCCGTAGCCCGCCCGGTATCATCGTCACCGTCCATGTACCCGGCTATTTCCTCGTCCTCGTAGTCGGGTTCGTTATTCTCGTAACCGAGCGTTTCTTCCGCTTCGGGTGTTGCTTCCGAAATGTTTTCTTCCGGCTGTCTGTCAGCCTGCGGCGCAAAAATAGTATCATTTTCAACCGCTTGCGGGAGGTGTCCCGATTTGTCCTGCGCTGTCCCGATTAGTCCACCCTTGTAGCGGCTTGTGCCTATCAGCGTGTAGCCTGAAACCTCATTTGGGGGAAGCGGCGCATCGTCCGTTCTGCCCGGTGATGTCCGTCTGTCCGTGTAGCGATACCATAGCCACAGGGCGATATAGTACACCAAAAGCCCGGTAAGTATGCAATAGATTACCATAGTCAGACAGGCTTTTGAAAGTTGCTTTCGTACAGGGTGTTTATCTCGTCTTGGTACTGCTCGAAGTGGCGCAGCAGAATGTTTTCCACGTAGCTGCTTACCGTCACCTTGCGCCCGCCTATCACCGTCACGATACGCATCAGCTTCTCGTGCGTGGTACGGCTCACGTACAAGGGCTGTCGGTCTGCCAGTTCCACTTTCTGAAAGTAGGTTTCCCGGTAGTCACCAGAACCGCCCTTGCGCTTGCGGTTTGTCGTTTTCTCCACCCGCACCATTTCAGTCAGCCGTCCCTCGTGGGCGGTTTCCGTTTCGCCGCCGGGCTGCGGTGCATCATCCGGCTGGCTCTCCCGCTTGACGGGTACGCCCTGCGAGATAAGTTCTTTCATGAAATCCTCGTCTATCTTCGGCATCCCGCCGCTTTGCTTTGCCATATCATTGTAATTTGATGTAGTACACTATTTCGGTTATCAGTTCTTCCAAGTTGCTTCCCCTTACCAGCGGGCGGCTGGCGGGAAAGAGCGTGGAGCGGAACACCACCTTTTTATCTGCTACCAGTTCCTTTTTGTAGCGTTTGGTATCGGGGATAAAGGTTTTCATTAGCGGCAGTTCCAGTTCCTTAATGGTCTTGTCGTAGGCGGTGTAAAGGTCTGTTTTCTCCCGTCCGTCCACCATGTTCCAAAAGAGGTACAGCCCGACAAGTCGGCAGGCTTCGTTCTTCACCAGCAACTTTTGGATAGCCACCGCAAACGACAGGCTGCTTTCCAGCACCACTTTATCGGCTGAAATCGGGGTGAAGATATAGTCCATGCCCGCAAGGGAGTTGATAACACCCTCGCTGTTCACCGTGCCGGGTAGGTCGAAAAACACTATATCCGGTACGTGTCCGGCGGCTATATATTCGTCAGCCGTTGCAATCGCCTTTTCGGGCGAACTGCACAGCACCGGGTAGGCTTTCTTTCCCAGCCGGGTAAACTGTTCATACGCCATGCGCTTGTAATCTTCATCCGCCCCGACTTGCTCGGCATCTCGCTTGCGCATCCCGGCAATGGAATGTTGGGGGTAATCGCAATCCACCACCGCCACATCGTAACCTTTGAGGTAGTAGAGGTAACTCGCCGCCAGCACGGTAAAGGTGGTTTTGCCGACCCCGCCCTTTTGGGTGGAAAAGGCGACATAAAGGGGTGTTTTCTCGTTTTCCATATTGCTTTCTTTCATTATTGGTTGATAGATTTGTTTATTGCTTTCAATCATTCTGTCTTTCATTCATTCTTTCAATATTGCCGTCTTGAAATATTGAAAGAATGTTTTATTTCAATCTTGTTTTCTTGCTTTCATTCTTTCTTGAAAGATTGAAATCCTGCAATCATGTTTTCTTGAAATCATGCTTTCAGCCAATCTTCCTTGCTTGAAATATTTCTTTCAATCTTGAAATCTGATGCAAATAAAGGGAGAAAAAACGTCCGTTTTTAGATGTGTCCCGATTTGTCCCGCGATGTCCCATTTTGTCCACCAACCACCTATTTTACAGCATCATAAATCACCGTTACTTTGCACCGGAGTAACGAACCGCAGGGGGCAGAGGTGTAAAACCGGGCTGGTGCTTAACCGGGCTTGCCGTTTCACGCTGACCCCAATCCGTCCGTGACGGATTTTGATTTTCGTCAGAAAATAGCAAGGTGTGTTTTGTATGCTACAAAACCGTTTTCCGTGCCTGAAAACGCCTTGCCCCTTGCGGGGGTAAAAATCACTCCGAAGTCGTAATTTTTTAATTCAAAGAAGTATGGAAACAAGAAGAACCAACAAGGGCGGTCGCCCCGCCCTCGCAGACCCGGCGAAGCACCGCCATGTCCTTTACCTGAACGACCGGGAGAACGCCCGCTTCCTCTCGCAGTGGGAGCAGTCGGGCGTTACGAGCAAGTCCCGTTTCATCGCCGCACGGCTGTTCGGTGAGCCGTTCCGGGTGGTAAAAGTGGACAAGTCAGCGGTAGAATACTGTGCCCGGCTGACCGAATTTTACGCCCAGTTCCGGGCGGTTGCGGTCAATTACAACCAAATTGTAAAGGCGTTGCACGGCAACTTTTCGGAGAAAAAGGCACTGGCTTTTCTCTATAAATTGGAGAAAGCGACCACCGAACTAGCGATGCTGAACCGCCAAGTCATTGCATTAACCAATGAATGTAAGGAACTATGGTTGCCAAAATAAGCACGGGCGGCAATATGTTCGGCGCACTGGCATACAACCAAAACAAGGTGGATAGCGAAGAAGCAAAAGTGCTTTTTTCCAACCGGATGCTGTTAAGTGAGGACGGGAATTTCTCTATCAGCGAGTGTATGCGCAGCTTTGAAATGCAGATGCCCGTCCAGCTATCCACCAAGAAGCCGATACTTCATATTTCCATAAACCCGCACCCGGAAGACGTGCTGACCGACCAACAGCTTTCCGACATCGCACGGGAGTATATGCGGAAGTTGGGTTATGGCGACCAGCCTTATTTGGTCTATAAACACGAGGACATCGACCGCCACCATATCCACATCGTGGGGTTGCGGGTGGACGAGAGCGGCAGACCGCTGAATGACAGGTTCGAGCATCGGCGCAGCAAGCAAATCACCCGTGAACTGGAAAAGAAATACGGGCTGCACCCGGCAGAGCGGAAGGAACGTGCCGAACGCCCCGAACTGAAAAAGGTGGACTATGCCGCCGGGGACGTGAAGCACCAAATCGGCAATACCGTGAAAGCGGCTTGCTACGGCTACCGCTTCCAGTCGTTCGGGGAGTACAAGGCTTTGCTTGCTTCCTACAATATATGTGCCGAGGAAGTCAAGGGAGAGATAAACGGCAAGCCTTATCAGGGCATTGTCTATTCCGCCATGAACGACAAGGGCGAAAAGGTGGGCAATCCGGTAAAGGCATCCCGCATCGGCAAGTCGGTGGGCTATGAAGCGGTGCAGCGCAGAATGGAGAAATCGGGCGAGGTGATTAAGGATAGAAAACTGAAAGAGCGCACCCGGAAAATTGTAGCCGCCACCATGCAGACCGCCCGTAGCCGCAAGGAACTGGAACAGCAGCTAAAGAAACAGGGCATTGACGTGGTATTCCGTCAGAACGACAGCGGGCGCATCTATGGCGTTACGTTCATCGACCACGACAGCCGGGTGGTGCTGAACGGTTCACGATTGGGCAAGGAGTATTCGGCGAACGTGTTCAACGAACGCTTTTCGGGGGAAACAGAAAATATGCACCAGCCTGAAATGGCAGTACCACGGCAGGAACAATCCACGCATCAGGAACAGCCGAGCTTCACACCGAAAGCCGACATCGTTTCGGGTATGGCATCCGTGCTGGGTGCTTTCGGCGGTTTGTTGGGCGGCGGTTCATCCGCTGGTGACGAGCCACAAGATACCACCAGTCAAAAGAGAAAGAAGAAGAAAAAGAAGCGCACAAGGCGCATCGACTAACTTAAAAAACATTACAATCATGCAGCAAGAAGATGATTTGAGAGGGCTTGCAAGGGTCATGGACTTTATGCGGGCTATCAGTATTCTATTCGTGGGAATAAACGTGTACTGGTTCTGTTACTCCACCCTGAAAGAGTGGGGAGTGACCTTTGAGGTGATAGACAAGATACTGTGGAACTTCCAGCGCACCACCGGGCTGTTCTCGTCCGTTCTCTGGACGAAACTTTTCTCCGTGGTGTTCCTTGCCTTGTCGTGCATCGGTACTAAGGGTGTGAAAGAGGAAAAGATAACGTGGACGAAGATACATTGCAGCCTTGCGACGGGTGTCGTGCTGTTCTTCCTGAACTGGTGGCTGCTGGAACTTCCCCTGCCACACACGGCAGGTACGGTGTTTTATATCGCCACGCTGTCGGTGGGATATATCTGTATGCTCATGGCGGGTACATGGATGTCCCGGCTTTTGAAGAACAACCTTATGGAAGATGTCTTTAACATGGAGAACGAAAGTTTTCAGCAGGAAACAAGGCTTATCGAGAACGAGTATTCCGTAAACCTGCCGACCCGGTTTTATTATAACAAGAAGTGGAATAATGGCTGGATAAATGTTGTAAACCCGTTCCGTGCCAGCCTTGTACTGGGAACACCGGGCAGCGGCAAGTCGTATGCCGTGGTAAACAGCTACATAAAACAGCAAATCGAGAAAGGTTTTGCACTCTATTGTTATGATTACAAGTTTCCCGACCTGTCGGAAATCGCTTACAATCAACTACTTAACCACTTGGACGGTTACAAGGTCAAGCCTAAGTTTTACATTATCAATTTTGACGACCCCCGCAAGAGCCACCGATGCAACCCGATAAACGCCAGCTTCATGTCGGATATTGCGGATGCCTACGAAGCCAGCTATACGATTATGCTTAACCTCAATCGAAGCTGGATAAGCAAACAGGGCGACTTTTTCGTGGAAAGCCCGATTATTCTTTTGGCGGCTATAATTTGGTATCTCCGTATTTATCAGGGCGGTAAGTATTGCACGTTCCCCCATGCCATAGAACTGTTGAACAAGAAATACGCCGATGTATTCACGATTTTGCGCAGCTACCCCGAACTGGAAAATTATCTTTCCCCGTTCGTGGACGCTTGGGAATCTGAAGCTAATGAACAGTTGCAGGGGCAGATTGCCAGTGCGAAAATCCCGCTTTCAAGGATGATTTCACCCGCCCTTTATTGGGTAATGACTGGCGATGATTTTTCATTGGACATTAACAACCCCAAAGAGCCTAAAATACTGGTTGTCGGCAACAACCCTGACCGTCAGAACATCTATTCAGCGGCACTGGGATTATACAACAGCAGAATAGTGAAGCTGATAAACAAGAAAGGTCAGCTTAAAAGTTCGGTGATAATAGATGAACTACCGACCATATATTTTCGTGGGCTTGATAATTTGATTGCTACGGCACGAAGCAATAAAGTGGCGGTGCTGCTGGGCTTTCAGGATTACAGCCAGCTTACCCGTGACTACGGGGACAAGGAAAGCAAAGTAATCCAAAATACTGTGGGTAACGTGTTTAGCGGTCAGGTAGTCGGTGAAACGGCAAAAATACTGTCGGAGCGTTTCGGAAAGGTGTTGCAGAAACGGCAGAGCATGACGATAAACCAGCGGGAGAAGTCCACCTCGATAAGCACCCAAATGGACAGCCTGATACCTGCCAGCAAAATATCCAACCTCACGCAAGGCATGTTCGTGGGGGCGGTGGCGGACAACTTCGATGAACGGATAGAGCAGAAGATTTTCCACTGTGAAATTGTGGTGGACAATGAAAAAGTGAAGCGGGAAACCGCCCGTTACGTAAAACTTCCGCAAATAATCGACTTCACCGACAAGGACGGCAACGACCGGATGCAGGAAGAGATACAAGCTAACTACGACCGCATCCGTCAAGAAGTCTGGCAGATTGTCGAGGACGAGATAACCCGAATCAAGAATGACCCGGAGCTATGCCATTTGATAAGGGATGAAGAATAAACGGCGAGGAACATTATTCCTCGCTATCTTTTTCAGGTAATATCGAAGCTAATTCATTCTCAATATCTATCCCATAAGCCACAGCCATTTGCGCCAACATAATACCAAATGTACCTCTTAATTCGCCTAATGTAGAATTAAATTTCCAGCTACTTATACAATCATAATTGTGCAAATAAAAATGCACCTTATTATTCTCATTAGCATATTGATTTAAGAACTTCCTACATGCAATACGCATTGCTTTTATGTAATTATAAAGATTGGTTTCTGATGATATATCTTGTATCTTATCTGTTAAAAAATGTCTGATTTCAATTATTGAATGAATACAATGGTCAGGACATTCTTGTTCATAAGGATTATATAATACTCTTCTGTCTTCTAAAAAACGTATAATCTTAATTGCTTTTGTACGTTCTGTTTCAGACGGATTCCAAGATATACCGAAAACGGGGCAACTTATACCAGTTAATCGTTCTCTTATTTCTTTGAAAATCATACAATTATTTCGTTTATTTTTATATTAATCAACGGCTATTCTTTGCTTTGTTGCTTTATTCGGTAGGCTTCAAAACGCACCAATATTTCGTGCAGGTTCTTCAATGCTTCCACAGCTTTGCCTATCGGCGGCATATTGCTTTTGTCAAAGGTCAGTTTCTTCAAATCGGTAGTGTATGCCGTAGCCACTTCGGGCAATGCCATGACCGCTTCGGCATCCTTGAATATCGGTGCATCAGCCAGCGACAAGTGCGAACGGGAGTTTTTGTTTAGTCCGTCCTCTATCGTCACTCGGTACATGGCATCCAAGAAATCTTCCGAATGTAGGTAATCGTTATATTCCTGATTGTGGTAGAGTGCCGACAAGTCGTAAACGTCACGGATATGCTTTGCCAATAATGCGGCGGCATCCTCATTATAAGATAATTTTACTAACCTTGAAACCTTGTCGCAGATAGTCTTTCGGGGATTGATGCACTGCGTTTCAAAACTTTCCAGCCCGTAGGTGCTTATCAGTTCCTTTTGCCCGATGCTTTCAAGAAAGGCTGTCACAATCGGTTTGATAATGCGCTTGTCCGCCGGGTAGAACATCAGTTTTTTGTCCGGCAGGTCACAAGACTTTATTTCTACTTCCAAATGTTCTTTCAGACCAACGCCCTGAAATACATTGTCATACGAGAAATACAGTTTACGGTAATTACCGCCCGTTTCCGACAAATCTTCCTTGTATATGTCACTGTTAAGTTCAGCTATGTATTTGGAAAGTTTCTTGTTCAATGTCTTTTCCGCCTGCTTGGACGCACCTTTATCACCCGTGAACACGAACAAGTCCAAATCTTCCGAGAAGCGTTCTATCAGCCCATATGCTTTGGAAAGCGAAGTCCCGCCCTTAAAGTAGGTCTTATCCGCATATTCGGACAGGGAAATATCCCGCAGTATCTTCGATACCCAGTAATCCTTTTCCACGTGCGACTGTTCGTAACCGAAATGTTCAGCCGCCAGTGCGATGATTTCCTTGAATGCTTCCTTGTCTGAATGTAAATCCATATATATTTGTCTTATGCCGTTTTATAATCCAAGTTGAACCGTGTCGTGGGAAGAAGTGTCTTTGCCATTTCCGTTTGCAATACGGTTTGCCTGATGTCGCCCAGTATGTCTGCAACCACCTTTCTGACACGTGGCGGGTAATTTTTCGCCAAAGATACGATTTTTTCCAGTTCCGGCAGGCTGTATTCGTTGAAATATAGGCTTTTGAGCCGGTTGTAAATGTCCTGCCCGGTTGTTCCGGGTATGTGCTTCATGTCCTTTATCGCATCGAGCAACCGCAAGTACGGAACAAGGCTATCATCCTGGTAATCCGTGCAGTAGGCTTTCACGCATTCTATATCCAAGTTCCTGAAACGGAAACGGCGTACTGGGTTGGGAGTGGCTATCGTTATGGTAGTGGCAACCTGTTCGGTCAGCCCCATTTTGTTATAGACGTAAGCCCCCGTGATATAGCCATTCAGTTTTTCCGTCAGGTAACGGAACTGTTCATCCTGATAGACGGGCAGCTTTCCCAGTCCCAGCACTGATTTCTTGGGACGGTAGTACGCCCCTTTTTCAATCCGTACCAATACCCCTTTTCGGCTCTGCTCGGAGAGCAATACCGCAACATTGGCAGTCTTTCCCGTATCGAATGACAAATCCCGGAACGTGAAGATACGCCCGGCATCTATCCGTTCAATCTGTCCAAGTATCTCTTTTCTGAATGAAGCCATATTTATGTCCTTTATTTCTATTTGCAAAGATAGTATATTATGTAATTACCTGCAAAAACATAACAAATATTTTACCGAAGATGTTTTCTTTTTATAGTGTCACCTGATAATAGAAGAATAACGGAAACTCAATCAAAGGTTTGCCAAACGCTTCACAAACGCTCCAAAAATAAGCTGTTTTTTAGCTTTTATTTTTATATACAGCTTATTATAAGGCGTTTGCTAAAATCACAAACGTTTCATAAACGTTTCACAAATGGCTCATCTAAAGAGAGTGATTAACTTGCTCTTTTTTTATGCCTGTTTCCAATTCTGCAACCATTAATTGCAGTAATTCATCCTACCCGGACAAATCGGGACAGCGCAGGACAAATACGGACACTCCTTTCCACCTATCCAAATATAGCATATTTAGTGGCTATCTTTGGGCGGGACTATTCCCGTAACCACTAAAATTTCAATTATTTATGGCAAACAGAATGACCCCGCCCGCAGAGGGGCAGGAAAAAGACGTGCTGCTGGTCTTGGATAAACAGCAAGGCAAGGTGAGTGCCGTCAAGGGTATCGACAAGAACGGCAATTTGCAGACCGTGCCGCCGACACACGGCGGCGAGTTCATGCAGGTGGACAAGAACAGCGATGTGCTCAGCAACTTCCTTTCCAATTTCTTCCGCAAGTTTCAGGACACTTCCGGGCTGGAACTTTTCAGTGTCAAGGCTTCCGAAGTGGAGCAGAACGCAAAGGCAATCGAGGACAACCACCGCAACCCTACCCCGGAGGGCGACAAGCTGGCTGAAATGCTTCGAGTGCCGAAGCCCGACTTCCACGAGTTCAAGCAGGGCTACCGCTTCGACCCGGCAAAAATCGACTGGGAGAACCTGAAAAAAGTCGGCATCACCGCCGACACCCTGAAAAACACGAAAGACTTCGACCGGGTGATGCGTGGCTACAAGTCCCGCAACACTTACACCGTTTCGGGGACGGTAGGCGGCTTTTACCTCAAACCTACCGATGTCAAGCTCTCTTTCTATCAGGCAAAGGACGGTACGGTAGTACCCAAGCTGCACGGCGTACAAATGGATGAAAAGTTGTTGCAACGCCCGTACAACGGACACGACTTCACCAAGCAGGAACAGGGCAACTTGCAGGGTACTGGCAACTTGGGCGGCATCGCACAAATCAAAGACCCGAAAAGCGGCGAACAAATCCCCGTGTTCGTCAGCCGGGACAGGTACACGCACGAACTGGAATACATGCGGGCAGACAAATGGAAATGCCCCGATACAATCTGTAACGTGAAAGTCAGCCCGGAACAGAAAGCCGCCTTTGAAGCCGGGCAAGCGGTCAAAATGGAAAACCTGCAATTCAGGGACGGCACGAAGCGCAGTGCCTATCTACAGGTCAGCGCAGTGGAGCGTGGCTTGGAGTTCCTGCCCCGTGCCGCCGTCCAGTTCTTGCAGCAGGGAGAGCAGCAGGTAGCCGGACTAAAGGACGGGCAGGGCGTTGAGTTCAACGGTCATGTGCAGTCCGGCGCACAGGGCAAATCACCCGACAAGGTGCAGCCGAAAGACGTTACCCCCGCCGCCGAGAGCCGGACACAGGTAGCGGTCAATACAGAGGGCAAGACCAACGAAGCCACCAAGCAGGGCAAAGAGCCGTTGAAACAGGGGCAGCAAAAGCCTACCGCCAAGCAGAAAGAGAAGCAGGACAAGGCGCAAGACAAGAGCCTGAAAGCGGACAAGCCCAAAAAGTCCAAAGGAATGAAAATGTAGTACCCACCCTTAAAAAGTAAAGAATTATGATTGCATTGATAGCAGAGAAGCCCAGCGTGGCAAAAGACATCGCCCGCATCATCGGAGCGACACAGAAGAATGACGGTTATCTTTCCGGCAACGGGTATATGGTGACATGGGCGTTCGGCCACTTAATCCAGCTTGCCATGCCGGAAGCCTACGGCGTGGCGAACTTCCGCAGGGAGAACCTGCCCATACTGCCGCCCGATTTCCAGCTAATCCCCCGTCAGGTGAAAGCCGAGAAAGGCTACAAGGCAGACCCCGGTGTGTTGAAACAGTTGAAAGTGATTAAAGAGGTATTCGACCAGTGCGACAAGATTATTGTAGCAACCGATGCCGGACGTGAGGGCGAATTGATACACCGCTACATCTATAACTATTTAGGCTGTACCAAGCCCTTTGTACGCCTGTGGATAAGCAGCCTTACCGACAGGGCAATCCGTGAGGGGCTGGACAACTTGCAGCCGGGAGAGCGTTACGATAACCTCTACCTTTCTGCCAAGTCCCGCAGCGAAGCCGACTGGCTGATAGGGATAAACGCCACCCAAGCGTTGAGCGTGGCAGCCGGGCAGGGCGTGTTCTCACTGGGTAGGGTGCAGACACCCACGCTCGTGATGATATGCAGCCGCTATTTGGAAAACAAGAACTTTGTCCCGACCAAGTTTTGGCAACTCAAAGCCGATACCGCCAGCGGTAGAATCAGTTTCACCGCCCAATCTACCGCCAAGTGGGAGCAGCAGCCCGAAGCCATAGCCGCCCTGCAACGGGTAAAGGATGCCGGGCAGCTTGCGGTGAAGTCCGTTGAAAGGAAAGAAACCAGCCAAGAACCGCCCCTTTTGTATGACCTTACCACGCTACAAAAGGAAGCGAACACGAAACTGAACTTTTCGGCGGACAAGACCCTTTCCATAGCGCAAAGCCTGTACGAAAAGAAAGTGATGTCATACCCCCGAACCGGGAGCCGCTATATCCCGGAGGACGTTTTCGATGAAATGCCGGAACGTGTCGCCCTGCTGGGGCAGTACCCCCGCTTTGCCGGGTATACCGCCGGGTTGAACGGCGTAACGCTGAACCGCCGCAGCGTGAATGACGGCAAAGTGACCGACCACCACGCCTTAATCGTGACTGAAAACCTGCCCGGTGAACTCTCCAAAGACGAACGGGCGGTTTACGAACTGGTAGCCGGGCGTATGCTGGAAGCCTTTTCGGGCAGGTGCGTGAAAGACGTAACCACCGCTGTGCTGTCTGCCGGAGATACCGACTTCACGGTGAAAGGGTCGGTGATGAAAGAAGCCGGGTGGCGTGCCGTATTCAGCGAGCAGGAAACGGGAGAGGATGAAGAAACCGCCAGCCTGCCGCCACTCCAAAAGGGCGAAAACCTGCCTATTTCCAACGTGGAACTGTTGGAGAAACAGACCAAGCCGAAACCGCCGCACACGGAAAGCAGCCTGCTTGCCGCAATGGAAAACGCAGGCAAGGAACTGGAAGATGCCGAACTGAAAGCCAGCTTGAAAGATGCCGGGATAGGTACACCCGCCACCCGTGCGGCGATTATCGAAACGCTGTTCACCCGCCAATACATCGTGCGTGATAAGAAGAACCTTGTACCCACCGACAAGGGGCTTGCCGTTTACAGGATTGTCAAGGACAAGAAGATTGCCGATGTCGAAATGACGGGTATGTGGGAAACCGCCCTTTCCAAGATAGAAGCGGGAAACATGGATGCCGACACGTTCCGAAAGGGTATCGAGGTGTACGCCGCCCAAATCACGGCGGAACTGCTTTCGGTACAATTATCTGTTGCAGGCAGTGAAACCTGTCCCTGCCCCAAATGCAATAACGGGCGCATCCTGTTCTACCCGAAAGTGGCGAAGTGTTCCAACGTGGACTGTACGCTTACCATATTCCGCAACAAGTGCGACAAGCAGCTTTCCGACAAACAGATTGTCGAGCTGGTGACGAAACGCAAGACCGGGCTAATCAAGGGCTTCAAGGGCAAGAACGGCAAGGCTTTCGATGCTTCGCTGGTGCTGGACGAACAGTTCAATGTCGCCTTTTCATTTCCCGGAAAGAAAGGAAAACCGAAGAAATAGCCTATCTTTACCGCTGAAATTTCATTGTGATAGGTTTTGCCACTTATGATAATTGAAATTTTAGTGGTTGCGCCCGGAGGGAAACCGGGCGCATTTTTTACAAATGCCCGTCAAACAGGTAGGTGGAGCGAACAATCCCGCCGTCCAGTACCCCGCTTTCCGACAGTTTCCATTCCAAGCCTAATGTTTCCCCGATGAAACCGATGCCCTTGCCCACCATGACGGGGACGGTGTAGATAGTCAGGCTATCCAACAGTCCGGCTTTTATCAGCGAAGTAAGCAACCTGCCACCGCCCACCACTAATATATCGGTTTCCTGTTTCAGTTCATAGACCCTTTGCAGCGGTTCTTCGGTCAGGAACTCCACGCCGCAGTCCGGCGTAACATTGGTGTCGTAGTGTGACACCACAAAAGACCGCTTGCTTTTGTGCGGCCACCCGCCCCAGTGTTCAAAGATGTAATTGTAGGTGTTCGCCCCCATAAGCAGGCAATCCGCTTCCAAGTATTGTTTACTGACGATATTTTTTATTTCACGGGGTAGCCAGTCCAGTTCATAATCCGGTGTGGCGGTATGTCCGTCAAGAGATACGGCGATGTGCGCTTTAATTTGTTTCATCCTATCAGGTGTTAAACAGTTGATAATCTATTTCAAACCGTCCGCTAATACCTCAAAAAAGAGGCTCACCCGATAAACCTGGGGGATTAAGCATACAGCTTTGTAAGTCTGAAAAGAAAGAATTTTATATCCGTTACTC
>NZ_JBCOCI010000053.1:0-7298 GCF_040929485.1 Phocaeicola sp. RTP21198st1_B8_RTP21198_201120
TAATGGACAAGCTGAAGGAAAAGCAGATATGAGAAATCTGCTTGGTGGAAAAGGCGCTAACCTGGCTGAAATGAATCTAATCGGTGTTCCCGTACCTCCGGGATTTACAATCACCACAGAAGTTTGTAGCGAATATTATGAGTTAGGTAGAGATAAAGTAGTAGAACTGCTGAAAGCGGATGTTGAGAAAGCCATCGCCAACATTGAAAGTCTGATGAACTCTAAATTCGGTGATATAGAAAATCCGTTATTGGTTTCCGTACGTTCAGGTGCTCGTGCTTCCATGCCTGGAATGATGGATACAATCCTTAATTTAGGTTTAAATGACGAAGTGGTGGAAGGCTTGAGCCGCAAGACCGGACGTCCTCGTTTCGCATGGGATTCTTACCGTCGTTTCGTACAAATGTATGGTGACGTAGTATTGGGTATGAAGCCGGTAAATAAGGAAGACATCGATCCTTTCGAGGAAATCATCGAAAAAGTAAAGGAAGAAAAAGGTGTGAAGCTAGACAACGAATTAGAAGTGGAAGACCTTAAAGAACTGGTTAAACGCTTTAAAGTCGCTGTAAAAGAACAAACCGGACAAGATTTTCCGACCTGTGCATACGAGCAACTTTGGGGTGCCATCTGTGCTGTATTCCGTAGTTGGATGAACGAACGCGCCATTCTTTACCGCAAGATGGAAGGTATTCCTGCCGAATGGGGTACTGCTGTAAGTGTACAAGCCATGGTATTCGGTAACATGGGTGACACTTCAGCTACCGGTGTTTGCTTCTCTCGTGACGCTGGTAACGGTGAGGATTTGTTTAATGGCGAATATTTGATCAACGCACAAGGTGAAGATGTTGTAGCCGGTATCCGTACCCCGCAACAAATCACAAAAATCGGTTCTCAGCGTTGGGCAGAACGTGCCGGTATTTCTGAAGAAGAACGCATAGCCAAATATCCCTCTATGGAAGAAGCCATGCCGGAAATCTACAAAGAACTGGATGCCCTGCAGACCAAATTGGAAAACCACTATCGCGATATGCAGGATATGGAATTTACTGTACAGGAAGGGAAATTATGGTTTTTGCAGACTCGCAACGGTAAACGTACCGGAGCAGCTATGGTAAAAATCGCCATGGACTTGTTGCGTCAGGGAATGATTGATGAAAAAACAGCGTTGGAGCGTTGCGAACCTAATAAATTAGACGAACTTCTCCACCCTGTGTTCGATAAGAAAGCTTTGAAAGAAGCAAAAGTTTTGACTCGTGGTTTGCCCGCTTCTCCGGGTGCTGCTACCGGTCAGATTGTGTTCTTCGCCGATGATGCAGCTAAATGGGCCGCCGATGGTAAGAAAGTAGTAATGGTACGTATAGAGACTTCTCCGGAAGACTTGGCAGGTATGGCTGTCGCCGAAGGCATCCTGACCGCACGTGGCGGCATGACTTCTCACGCTGCAGTTGTGGCCCGTGGTATGGGTAAATGCTGCGTATCCGGTGCTGGTGCTATCAATGTGGATTATAAGACACGTACCGTAGAAATTGAAGGTATTACATTAAAAGAAGGTGATTTCATCTCTCTGAACGGTACTACCGGTGAAGTATATAAAGGTAAAGTGGAAACCAAAGCAGCCGAAGTTTCAGGCGATTTCGCCGCATTGATGGATCTTTGCAACAAATACACCAAGCTGAATGTCCGCACCAACGCTGATACTCCGCATGATGCGGAAGTAGCTCGCGCCTTTGGTGCTTCAGGTATCGGTCTTTGCCGTACAGAACACATGTTCTTTGATGCTGAAAAGATTGTCGCTATGCGTGAAATGATCCTATCACCGGATGTAGAAGGACGCAGAAAAGCTCTAGCCAAATTGCTTCCTTATCAGAAAGCCGACTTCAAAGGCATCTTTAAGGCTATGGATGGATGTCCGGTTAATGTTCGTCTGCTCGATCCTCCTTTGCATGAGTTCGTTCCCCACGATGCAAAAGGTCAGGAAGAAATGGCTAAAGCAATGGGCGTAACTGTACAGGAAATCAAAAAACGTGTGGAAAGTCTGTGTGAACACAATCCGATGTTAGGCCACCGCGGCTGTCGTTTGGGTAACACCTATCCCGAAATCACAGAGATGCAGACTCAAGCGATTCTAGGTGCTGCAATTGAACTGAAGAAAGAAGGATATGATCCGCATCCCGAAATTATGGTTCCCTTGACCGGTATCCTGTATGAATTCGAAGCTCAGGAAAAGGTAATCCGTGATGCAGCAGCAGCATTATTTGAAAAAGAAGGTATGGAAATTCCGTTCAAGGTAGGTACCATGATTGAAATTCCGCGTGCTGCATTGACAGCCAACCGCATTGCCAGCCGTGCAGAATACTTCTCATTCGGTACCAATGACTTGACTCAGATGACCTTCGGTTATTCCCGTGACGATATCGCTTCATTCTTGCCGGTATATCTGGAAAAGAAGATTCTGAAAGTAGACCCGTTCCAAGTACTCGATCAAAATGGTGTAGGTCAGCTGATTGAAATGGCTGTAGATAAAGGTCGTTCAGTTCGTCCTGATTTGAAATGCGGTATCTGCGGTGAACATGGTGGTGAACCTTCATCAGTGAAATTCTGTCACAAAGTTGGTTTGAATTATGTATCTTGTTCTCCATTCCGCGTACCTATCGCCAGACTTGCTGCTGCCCAGGCGGCTGTGGAAGATATGAAATAAATTGATTATTTTCTGAATATAAAAGTAGGAGATACTTAGAACAAGTACCTCCTACTCTATTTTTATGGCATTTTATTTTTTTAAGAAAAACATAGTTTATACATTTGTCTACAAGACAAAATCTATACTCATATGAAAAACAAATGCCTCTTTGTATTACTATTAGCTTTGGGATGTTGCCATGTACAAGCACAAAAAAGTCAAAAGAATCCTTTGCCCGAAGCACTCGTCCAATTGAATCAAAAAGTGGATTCCGAACTGATTCCCGGAATAAAAAGGTCTCCCCTGATTGGAATTTCTACAGATATAAGTCCGAAACGGACAGCCGTAAACACGGCATATGTACAGTCAGTCATTCTCTCTGGAGGAATTCCTTATATGATACCTGTAACGGATAATGTAGAGATACTGCGTCAAATTGTATCCCAGCTGGACGGAATTGTCTTTACAGGTGGAGAAGATATCCAACCGATATATTATGGTGACCTTCCTTATGAAAAACTGGAAGAAGTAAGCCCCGCCCGGGATACCTTCGATTTAATGGTGCTAAAAATGGCCGCAGACCGGAATATTCCCATATTAGGAATTTGCAGGGGACTGCAATTAATGAATGTAGCTTTCGGTGGAACTTTATATCAAGATCTGCCCACACAACATTCCTCAAGTGTCAACCATCGCCAAGAAGAATCCGGCACTACCCCCACCCATCCGATATCCATCATAAAGGAAAGCAAGTTGGCAGAAATTACAGGACAAGAAGTGCTGCAAGTCAATACATTCCATCATCAGGCTATCCGGAAATTAGCACCGGGATTCAAAATCACGGCTTGGGCACCCGACAGTATAGCGGAAGCTATAGAAGCTTATCCCATACGACAAATGATAGGTGTGCAATTTCATCCGGAAATATTTACAGCTGCCGGAGATACCACCATGCATAAATTATTTAAATTCCTGGTGAACAAGGCTGATACATTCAACCTAGCTAAAAAAATTCATAGCCGTATTCTATCCATTGACACTCATACAGATACTCCTCTTTGGTTTAAAAACGGTTACAGCGTAGGCTTGAGAAAAGACAACATGGTCAGCATCCCCAAAATGGAGGAAGGCAAATTGGACGCACAGTTCCTAGCCGCATTTATATGGCAGGGGAAACGAGATGACGTATCTTCACAAAAAGCCGTAGAAAGCACCACCCTATTGATTCAATCCATTTATGACGAAGTAGCGAAATACAAAGATTTTTGCGGCATCGCCCTTACGGAAGAGGATTTGGTACGTTTAAAGAATGAAGGCAAGAAAGCTTTCTTTATAGGGATCGAGAATGGTTACGCCATCGGCAAGGACCTAAAGAATATAAAAAAATACAAACAGATGGGAGTTAATTATATAACTCTCTGCCATTCTTATGATAACGATATTTGCCATTCGTCCACTCATACGGAAGATGCGACTCAAGGACTGACACAGTTTGGTCGTGAAGTAGTGAAGGAAATGAACCGGTTAGGTATTATGATAGACATATCACATGCCAGTGAAGGTACTTTCTGGGATGTGATAAAATATAGTACACAACCTATCATCGCCTCTCATTCCTCGTCAAAGGCTTTATGCGACCATGACCGTAATCTAACAGACGAACAACTCCGTGCCTTAGCGAAAAATGGCGGAGTGGCACAGTTATGTCTCCTTGATGCCTATATCAATAAAAACCCAAAAGCCGCATCCGTTTGTGATGCTGCCGAACATTTGGACCACATGATTAAGGTAGCCGGCATAGACCATGTAGGAATAGGTACGGACTTTGATGGCGGTGGTGGTCTGCAAGGATGTAAAGGAGATAATGACTTAATTAATCTGACCATAAAAATGATTGAAAAAGGATATACGGAAGAAGATTTAAGAAAGATTTGGGGAGGTAATCTCTTGAGAGTAATGAAGCAAGTACAGGAAGCACCACTTTTTTCGTTGAAAAAACGTAGATAATACCCAAACAAGGATAATCAAAAAATATATAGAAATATCCTGTTATCATTTTTCGGAAATTATCGGGGCTGTCTCACCAATGGACAGCCTCTTTTTGTAACCTACAGTTTAATAGTAAAAGAAATAAGACAGACCCTTATTCCCCTCTCCTCACTATAGGAATTTTCCTATTACAAATAGGGAAATTCTCCTTTACAAATAGGAATATTCCGTTTATTGTATCATTCTCTCCACTTATCTTTGTGACATAAGAAAAGCAAACTTTAAAATTAACGGATATGAGAACAAAAATACTGAAATACTTCGGAATGGTAGTTGTACTGATAATAATGGTTAGCCTAACCTCCTGTGAAGTATCTATAGGAAGTTGGTACGATGATGATGATTACAGCGAAATATATTACAGAACCACTCGGGAACTATGTAGCCGAACTTGGCAGGAAACTTGGGTACAAGACGGTGAATACTACACACAACGACTAGACTTTTACGAAAATAGAACAGGCACAGACATCATACGAATAGAACATCGGAACGGCTATGTAACCGAAGACAGGTACAATTTTGAATGGAGATGGGATAACAGTTCACAGACATGCATCCGTATGGTTTACGGTCCCAGTGACGTTTCATATTTTGAAAATGTATGGCTAGCCGGAAACTTCTTAAAAGGCTCATTGGATGGTATTAATGTAAATTTCACAGGAATCAGGTAAAAAGAAAAAAGCGGGATGACACCCAACACATATCATCCCGCTCTCCTTTTTCCCAATATACTACTCACTCTTAATGCTATTTACTGGATTCTCATTAGCGATACGCCAAGCTCTAACAACGACACACACCACTATCAGAGCGATAATCACCAATGCTGTTCCGACAAAATACAACGCATTCATGTCTATCGTTTCGGCAAATTGATCCAACCAGGCTTTTCCTGTAAAGTATGATACAACAATTCCTATCAAAACCGATGGAACAGCAACATACAATATATCACGGGACAGCAACCGGAGAATAGTCGAAGCTTCGGCACCATTCACCTTACGGATGGCTATTTCCTTACTGCGACGTTGTGTTTCATCATTCACATAGCCTATCAACCCCATAACAACAATAAGCAAAATAAAAGTAGAAGTAATCCATACAGAATTACGAAAACGGTATACATTACGATAGATTTCCTTCAGCATGGTATCTATCGGAATAAATTCCAATGCCTTAGTGGAATGCACCTGCTCCATGTATTCGTTCAGTTTTTTCAAACTCTCATCGTATGGCTGCTTTAAACGTACATCAAAAGTGTGGCTAGTATTATGACTATAAACTAAAGCTACGGGAAACTGCTTATAGAGAAAAGACGTATTGCGCACATTACGGAATACACTAACAATGGTGCCAGCTTTATCAAAATCATTCAATCGTTTGCCTACTGCCCCATCTGTCCATTTCATCAGCCGCACTACTTCTTCGTTGACCAATACATCCCCCTCATTCTGCATATCTTTCCCTTCAATAATAGTAATCCCCATGGTTTCAGCATAATTTTTATCACAAGGATTATACATCAAGGTTTCTATTCTCTTGCCACTATTATCAATCAGCCCACGAGTCCAATACTCTCCCAGAACCCCATGCATAGAACGGGTGGCATTTTCCACCATGGGTTGACGACGAAGATCGCTAACCATATTCTCAGCTTCTTCGGGTGACATCCATGTCTCCGCCTCCACCAATCCTGGAGTACGGATACCCATATCACTATTAATCAAATGATGATACTGCATCAAAGATACTAACAAAATCCCCATTACAAAAGATACTCCCATAAATTGTACAAATAAAAGAGAACGCTTCCACCCTTTTTTCCCATCTGTGTAACGACGAAAAACTTGAGTGACAGGAATGCGTGAAAACAATCTTCCCGGTAACACTCCGGCTACCATGAACAGTACAAAAACAATGAGCATCGGAACCCATAGAGTTTCCAATGTAAAGAGTGAAGATAACTGCACCGAAAGTAAATCTTCTATCAGATCTTTGGTATTGAAAATAATAAAGAGGGCCACTATAACGGAAATTAATACCACAATCCCTGTCTCAAAAAGGAACATACTGAAAATGTTGATTGCACTGGCACCACTACACTTATGCACACCTATGCTTTTTGCTCTGCGGCTCATGGTAGCAATAGCTACTAATACATAGTTCATGATCGCCACAAAAAATATAGCAAAGCCCAAAAAACCATAAATGTAAAGGCGAGTGCGGGTATTTGAGTCATCCAGATGAATTTCGGGCAATGGCTGTGCATCATAAAAGCTTCTCCATTCATCATCAGCAGAATCAGGATAATATTTTTGCATAGCCTTGTATATCTGACGATTGATTTCTTCTCTGTCCACCCCATCGCGCAAACGGAGAATAGTATAATAAATGTCATTACGTCCCCATGTTCCACCCCCTATATAGCCACCTCCGGCATAAATGGGAGCTACAAAATCAAAATGATAGGCAGTATTTTCCGGAGTATCCTGATAAACACCACGGACTGTCAGTTCATGCTGTTTATCCAAGGACAATTTTTGTCCCACAGGGTCCTGCCCACCAA
>NZ_JBCOCI010000053.1:7308-28377 GCF_040929485.1 Phocaeicola sp. RTP21198st1_B8_RTP21198_201120
CAAAAGTTTCAGAAACAAATATACTCCCCGCCCTTTGTAATTCCTCAGGATTTCCTTTCAATACTTTGATGCCGAAAGTACGGAAATAGCAAGTATCTACATAAGCGTAATTTACATCTTTCAGCTTATGACCATCCTTGAATACATTTAATGTCTCAAAATTGAAAATGACTGTAGCATTTTCAATCCATTGTGACAAATCACTGCGGAACGCTTCTGCCATCGGAGCAAACAAGCTATCATCATATCCTTCTCCTTTCTCTCCAGTCTTCACATTCTCTCCCCCTCCACGTACCAATACCAATCGGTCGGCCTCAGGGTAACATTTCTCATAATTGAGTTCAAATGCTATTTGTGAAAAAAGCAAAATACCAATAGTCAGACCTAATGAAAGCGATATGACTTTCGTCACGTTGCTTCCACGGCCGTGTAATATCGATTGTATTGCATAATAGATTTGTTTCATAACAACCCTCCTTTCATTAATTATTCTTTAATGTTCGCCACTACGCTACCATCAAACAAATGAATGACACGATGAGCAAATCCGGCATCATGCTGAGAGTGAGTTACCATAACAATACTAGTCCCCTCCTTGTTAAGTTCGGTCAATAGATTCATTACTTCAGCACCGTTCTTTGAGTCCAAATTACCAGTAGGCTCATCGGCGAGGATCAATTTAGGATTAGTAACCACAGCACGGGCAATAGCCACACGCTGTTGTTGACCACCGGAAAGCTGTTGCGGAAAATGCTTGGCACGATGACTCAAGTTCATTCGCTTTAAAATTTCCAGAACACGCTCCTTACGTTCACTGGCCTTGATTCCAAGATAAGTCAACGGTAATTCCACATTTTCAAAAACATTCAGTTCGTCTATCAGATTAAAACTCTGAAACACGAAACCTATCACACCCTTGCGCAAACGGGTACGTTCCTTCTCTTTTAGATTGGCCACCTCTTTTCCTATCAGTTTATAACTACCCTCCGAAGGATTATCCAATAATCCGAGAATGTTCAACAACGTGGATTTTCCACAACCTGATGGTCCCATAATAGCTACAAACTCTCCTTCTTTCACCTCTATGTTTACATGATTCAACGCAATTGTTTCTACTTCTGAAGTACGAAATACCTTACTTAAATTTTCAATCTGTATCATAATAATAAATTTTAATTGTTTGTTCTATTGATCCTTATTCTGATTTAATACTCTTTACTGGATTCTCATTGGCAATGCGCCATGTTTTGGAAATGACACAACTGACAATCAATATCAAGACCACAATAGCTACACATACATAATAAGGAACAAGCGAACCTACAGTCACAGCAAACTGTTCCATCCATAAACCACCTACATACCATGCCCCTAATGTACCTGCGACTACAGCCGGGAAAGAAATCCAAAGAACATCTTGCACCAACATTTCCAATATCGCAAATGACTCAGCTCCATTCACTTTACGAATAGCAATTTCTTTCGAACGTCGCTGTAATTCATCATTAATATAGCCTATCAGTCCCATCAAAGTAATAAACAAGATGGCAATTGCCGCCAATAAAGTCGCATTACGAAATACACGAACGGAATTATAACTATCCGCCATTTTTTGTTCCAAGCTTTCAAAACCGACTGTTTGATTCGGAAAAGCTTCGGCAGCATCACGGTTCAGTTTCTGAAGATTCTCACCAAAGGGTTCCTTCAGACGGAGATAAACAAGATCAGCCAAATCTCTGGGATGATGGTGCAGAACAAATGGTTTCAGCTCTGAGTAGAATCCGTCAATATTAAAATCTTTAATCACACCTACTATTTTGACACGTCCTTCTTCTGTCTGAATACTCTTACCTAAAACATCTTTTCCCCAATGCATTCTCCGCACAAATTCCTCATTGACAGCCACCTCACCGGATTCACGCGGTACACGCCCTTGCTGTATGGCCATTCCCATAAAAGCGACATAATTCTCCTGAGTAAAATCATAGCGACTGGAAAAAAGGCTCGTTCCTTTCTCATCCGGTATCATCTGCCCGCTATATCCATTAGACGGATAGCTAGTTGCTGAGGTCAATGCTTCCACGTATGGAAGCCCTTCATAAAAGTGACGGGCAGCAAGCCGAGCTTCAGCATCCGGTGCATTATTAATACCAATCACTACCCGCTCAGGATTATAACCCGGATCTTTATTAATAACATAATGATACTGGAGCATCACTACACACATCAATCCACATATAAAAGCCACTCCTGCAAATTGGATAAACAATAACGGACGTTTCCATCCTTTTTTACCCTCTGTATAACGCCGGAAAACCTGTGTGACCGGTATCTTTGAAAAAATTCGTCCCGGCAGCACACCACCAATGAGGAATAAGACAGCAGTCACTCCCAAAGGCACCCAAATACGTTCCACCGCAAAAAGGGACTCCAGTTTAGCAGCTGTAGTATCTTCCACAAACTCCCGGAAATTAAACATTAAAAAAACCATCAAAAACAATGAAAGCAAAATAATAATACCTGTTTCCCACATAAACATACCAAAAACAGTACCCGTCCCCGCTCCGCTGCATTTATGAACACCAATACTTTTGGCACGCCGGCTCAATGAAGAAATAGAAATCAACACATAATTCAATGTCGTGATAAACAAAATAGATATACCTAAAATAAGCATAATATTACGCATTCTTTTCACTTCATCATATCCACGGTACGTATCCCGAACAGGTTTTGCCATGACAGTGATTCCAAACTTATCACTTCTGGGAATATGTTGCTGTACTACCATATCAATACGCTTGTTCAATTCATCCAAATCAATATCCTGCTTCAACCGGATATATTCTTTCCAGCTGTCCCCACCGTTCCATGAATAATTTCCTATCCGGCGGCTCCAGATAGAAGGCAAGGAAATGACGGCCTTCGGTCGCATAGTACAATTCTCAGGTAAAGCAGCATACGTTCCTTTGACTGTCAACTCAATTTCCTTATTGAAACTAATTATTTTACCAATCGGGTTCTCACCGCCAAACATTTTATCCGCCAAATCTTTACTCAGGAAAATTACATCTTTTTGCTGCAATTCGCGTACCGGATCACCACTCAAGACCTCAATACCCATTGTCTGAAAAAACAATGAATCAGCAGCAACTTTAAAATCATCAAAACGGACACTTCCGTTGTAAACAGGTGATGATACCGGCCATATCCCCGCACTTGCCGCCGATTCCACAATTTCCGGCATTGCATCCAGTATGCCTCCGGCAGCTGCACCGATAATATATTCACTAGGAGGAAGAGGTTCCCCATTTACTGTCCATATATTCCACAATTGGTATAATTTATCATGATCCTTAAAACAAGTATCAAAACTCTGCTCATACACAACTCTTGAGAAAAGCAGAATACTCATAGTCAGGCCCAAGCCTAACGAGACGACTTTTATTATATTAGAACTTCGTCCATGTATCAAAGCCTGAATGACATAATAAATCTGTTTCATATTTCGTGTTTTTAATCATTATTATTTTGAAAGAGAGAAGTCCCGTTTCACAACGTTACTTCCCATAAAGTGTATAAGAAACTAAAGTTTCTATAATTCGTTCTCTATAATATAAATGCCAAAACCGTGCCACGCAAACAAATAACTGATTAACAACACATTGCAAAATAACAAAAAGAAACAGTCTGTCTAATTATTAGACAATGATGTATGATAATTAGACAGACTATGAAAACAAACAAATAGTTCTACGCTTCAAACTTATTGGAATTTGCCTTATTTTACTATCTTTGCATTATCACCTATATAAAACAAATTATTATGAAACACATTCTTTTGGCAGCCTGTGCGGTTGCCATATTAAGCGGTTGCGGTTCGCAAGGGAAACAGGCAGCCCCTACCGGAAATCCATTCCTTTCGGAGTACACAACTCCCTTCCAGGTTCCTCCTTTCGACCAAATCAAGATGGAACATTACAAACCCGCCTTTTTGCAGGGCATGGAAGAACAACAGAAAGAGATTGACGCTATAGTAAACAACCCCGAACCCGCCACTTTCCAGAATACCATTGCAGCACTGGATCAAAGCGGAACGTTACTTCGTAAAGTCAGCACCGTATTCTACGGACTGAAAAGCGCCAATACCAATGATGAAATGGATGCACTGAGCCGTGAACTCTCTCCACTACAATCAAAACACAGCGATGACATCGCCTTAAATGAAAAACTTTTTGCACGTATCAAAGCTGTCTATGAAAATCCCGGCAATTTGGACAAAGAGCAAAAGAAGTTGTTGGAAGAAACCTATAAAGATTTTGTACGTGGAGGTGCCAACCTGGATGCCGAAAGTCAAAAAAAATTGCGTGAATTAAATAGTGAGATTTCCATGTTGCAGCTCACCTTCGGCCAAAATATGCAGAAGGAAACCAATGCTTTCCAATTGATCGTGGACAAAGAAGAAGACTTAGCCGGATTACCCCAAAACCTGATTGCCAGTGCTGCCGAAACAGCTAAAGAAGCAGGCATGGAAGGCAAATGGATTTTCACCCTGCATAATCCCAGCGTCATGCCTTTCCTGCAATATGCCGATAACCGAGACCTGCGCGAAAAGATATTCAAAGGATACATTAACAGAGGAAATAACGGAAATGAATACGACAACAAGGAAGTGGTACGCAAACTGCTCAAAGCCCGTCTGGAAAAAGCCAAGCTGATGGGATATGAAAACTATGCTTCCTTTGCACTGGAAGAACGTATGGCGAAAACACCGGATGCCGTATATAAATTATTAGACCAGATTTGGACACCTACTCTGTCCAAAGCCAAAGAAGAACTGGCAGATATCAATGCCGAAATAAAGAAAGACGGAAAAACCTTCACAGCCGAAGGTTGGGACTGGCGTTATTATGCAGACCGGGCCAAGAAAGCCAAATTCGACTTGGATGAAAATCAGGTACGTCCTTATCTGAAACTGGAAAACGTACGTAACGGTGTGTTCTATGTTGCCAACAAACTATACGGTATCACTTTCACCCAGCTGGACAATCTTCCCCTCCCTCATCCCGATGCACAGGCATTCGAATGTAAGGACAAAGACGGTTCTCATCTAGGTGTACTCTATATGGACTTCTTTCCGCGTGCCAGCAAGAAAGGTGGCGCATGGTGCGGAAGCTATCGTTCACAGACCTACAAGGACGGCAAGAAAGTGGCTCCTGTAGTAACCGTGGTATGCAACTTTACCAAACCGGCAGCCGGACAACCCGCTTTGCTCAGTGCAGACGAAGCGAATACCTTGTTCCACGAATTCGGACATGCTTTACATAATCTTTTCAAAGATGTACATTATTATGGTGTGGCTAGTGTTCCGCGTGATTTTGTAGAACTGCCGTCACAGATAGATGAGCATTGGGCTTTTGAACCGGAGGTATTGAATGTATATGCCAAACATTATCAGACAGGTGAAGTTATTCCTGCCGGACTGGTTGAAAAAATGGACAAGAGTGGCAAATACGGACAAGGCTTCGCTACGGCTGAATATTTAGCTGCTTCCCTGCTGGATATGGATTATCATGTATTAAAAGAAATTCCCAATGATATGGACGTTATGCAGTTCGAAACAGAAACATTAGGTAAGCGCGGATTGCTGAAACAAATTCCGTCACGCTACCGCACCACTTATTTCAACCATACCATGGGTGGTGGATATACTGCCGGTTACTATAGTTATATTTGGGCGGAAGTGCTGGATTGTGACGCATACGAGGCATACAAGGAAACGGGCGATATTTTCAATCAGGAAGTGGCCGGTAAGTTCCGCAAATATATCCTCACTCCCGGCTGCATTGACGATGCGATGGACATGTATGTCAATTTCCGCGGCAAAGAACCCGGTATTGATCCCTTGTTGAAGAACAGAGGACTAAAATAACCCTCTAACCCAAAATAGAATTCCTCCCCCTGCGAAAGACAAATGATTGTGATTCTTGCAGTGGGAGGATTCTCATTTCGTAGTATGATTGCGGATAGTTCTTTTTATTTTTTGTTCCAAAGCAAGAAATAATCCTCAGAGAAAGCGTACCTTTATGCCTGTCAAATCAAAAATTAAATTATGAATCAACCTATTGCTATGAACACCACAAGAAAACATGTGGTATGGCTGGATGTCGTTCGTTTGGTAGCCATGTTCACCGTAGTTTGCTGCCATAGTGCAGACCCGTTCAACTTTTACCCCGGCGAACCGCCAGCCAACATTGATGAAATCAAATTCTGGGGAGCCGCCTACGGAGCCTTTCTCCGTCCGTGTGTCCCACTGTTTGTCATGATTACAGGAGCATTGCTGCTTCCCGTACGTGGCGAAATATCCGCTTTCTACAAAAAAAGAATCAGCCGTGTATTTTGGCCGTTCCTTATCTGGAGTGTCATTTATAATTTATTTCCTTGGTTTACAGGATTGCTGGGACTTAATCCCGAAATAATTCTTGACTTTTTCCCTTATAGCGGTGAAGAAGCCGCCCGTCAGTCACTCAACGTATCATTGGGTTATATAGCAAAAATGCCTCTCAATTTCTCTTTATTAGACGTACATATGTGGTATATCTATCTGCTTATCGGATTATATCTATACCTTCCTATTTTCTCCGCATGGGTAGAAAAGGCCTCGGAGAAAGCCAAACTATGGTTTCTTGTCGCATGGGGAATAACTGGTTTGTTACCTTATTATTATCAGTTCGTATCCCCATACATTTGGGGAGGCTGTGCGTGGAACTCATTCAATATGCTCTATTATTTTGCCGGATTCAACGGGTACTTGCTATTGGGACACTATCTGCGCAACCACGACTGGTCATGGAGTAAGACACTGTCGGTCTGTATCCCCATGTTTCTGGCAGGTTACATGGTCACATTCTTCGGTTTCCGCCACATGACCGCATTACCACAATGCACTGATGAAATGTTAGAACTGTTCTTCACCTATAATTCTTTGAATGTGATTATGATGACTATCCCTTTCTTCCTCATAGCCAAGAAAGTAAAAGTACGCTCAGAACTGATCCAGCGTATGCTGGCAAACTTGACCGTATGTGGTTTTGGCATCTATATGATACATTATTTTTTCACAGGTCCGGGTGTAGTCCTGATGCGCAATATCGGTGTTCCCGTGCCTTTACAAATTCCCGCTGCCGCAGTCGTGGCATTTGGCGTATCGTGGCTGCTTGTGGTATTCATTCGTAAAATAAGCGGCAAGAATGCTAAATACATTGTAGGATAATAAAAACAGGACATACAAATATCGTTATATAAGAATAGCCAGAACTACTCTTTCCAAGTGATTCCGGCTATTCTTATAATGCTTCATCCACTAGAAATCAAGTCAGTTATTTGAGATGTAATTTAAAGAATATACCTCCGCTAAAATATTTACCGTCATTCAGTTCAGCAATAAGATTGATATGGTCTTTCCATATTGAATAAGTTCCACCCACATTCACAGTATAAGTTGCTGTATGCAGATCTTCCGCATGTCCGGGACACACTTCCACCATCAGATTAAATCCATTCAGAGCTTTCTGCCAGAAACCTTCGCCCTTCATGCCAAAATGAAAGTTTACCCCTGCAGCAGGACGGCTATAATGCACATCACTCATAGCTTTACCGATAACCCAAGCTACATGCACCCCCACTGTACCTATTCCACTAAATTCAACATGTTTCGTTGCCGCCAGATAATAACGTGTCAAGTAATTGTGGTTTCCGCTACCACCGCCCCCCCAATCTATGTCTCCACCTCCATTTGAAGAATGGCTTCCCGGATCATTCGCACCAATCACTACCTGAGGCGTCCAAGCCTTCCACCAGCCTTCTTTCCATGCCCTCAACCGGAAATGAAACGATCTGTCCTGATTGGTAAACCTGCCCCAAGTTTGCTGAGGCCAATAAGAAGAACCATGTATCCCCTTTACCAACGTACAAGTATATGCTACTTCCAGCCAAGGAAACAGAGTACAATTTATATAATAGTTATAGGTATAGGGATGATATTCACTTCTCACCCAATATCGGGAAAGTATATTTACATCCAGCATATTTCCTCCCAGCATAACGGTTTTATCTTTCTGCATAACGGCAGTAGGTGCATGAAGTAGTCCTGTAGTACCATAAAAAGCCTGCCCTTTGATAACATTCATTCCTCCAAAGAGTCCCCCCAGAAATATTAGAGTTCTTAATTTCACTATTCTATGAATTTTAATTTATATTTGCAGCATGAAAACAGATGTATTAAAAATACTCGGAAAAATTATTCCTACTGCTATCTTCGTCCTGTTGTTGCCATTCTCCATTATTTACATGGCAATAAGCAAAGTCTGCTCTTTCATCCGAAAATTCTTTCCCCGATAAAGCGTACCGGAAACAAGAATGCAGCTTGCAGATATCTTGTACGTGTATGTTTCTCCTTATACATTCTATAAACGAAACGCAAATTCATCTTATCAACCCAGTCCGGATAATAGTGCATCCTATTCATTGCCGTTTGGTGAACAAAGCCACCACACGTAAAGCCGATGCCTTGGTAACCCATCTTTTTTACCTTAAGCAGAAACTTTTCCTGCATCAAGGCCCCCATACCTACTATCAGAAAATCCGGATTTAATTCGACTATATGAGAAGCTTCCTTATTCATTTCAGCATCCGAAGAGAAATATCCGTTCCTGAACCCTGCAATGCGTAACTTCGGATACTGCTCTTGAAATATCCTCACAGAACACTCCACTTGTTCTTGACCCGAGGCTACGATATAGAGCGTTTTACGGCTTTCCATGAGGTAATTCAACAATTCGGGAGCAAGGGAGGTCATATCAAAACTACGTCTGGTCACTCGCTTTCCGTATACTAATCTTATGGCAGAAACCAGTAAAGAGCCATCGGCAAAAATACCATCGAATTGTTCAAATAGGGATTTGTTTTCTAAAGCTATGAGGTAAGATACGGGGTTGAGAAAGGTGTAAATTCTGTTTTTCGTTTCGAAAAGTTCGGGAGACGTCCATTTCTCTGTTTGCAAAATGTGATTGACTAAGAGGGATGTCATATTTTATACTACAAGTTTTTGTAAATTTTCATGAGGTTTTCCGCCTCCGTTTCTATATTATAACCCGCTTTAGTGATAAGTTCAGTATTTCTTTCGCAACGTTCTTGACGAGACAATTCGTATTTAACATTACCGAGATATTCCGCCCAATAGTCAGCACCTTTACTTAAAGGTAATTGAATTACATCTTCACCTATGTTTACCATTTTAGTTACAGCATCCGAAATAATGCATGGTAGACCTGATGCCTGTGCTTCTACCACAGATAATGGCATACCTTCATAAATAGAAGGAAAAAGAAAAATATCTATTGCTTGTAACACATCTGAGATATCAGAACGCAATCCAGCCAATATTACACAATCATTGACTTTATTTTTATCTATTGCCGCTTCTACAAGATGGCGCAGTTCACCATCACCAATTAGCAATAATTTTGACTTTGGCTGTAAAGCATGATATTTGGCAAACACTTCAATAAGAAAGGAGTGATTTTTTGCTTCCATGAATATACCGATATGGCCTACCACATATTCATCATCTTTAAAACCAAAGACACACCGCATTGTCTTTCTTTTATCTACATTGAATATAAAAGGTTCCACTTTGATAGCATTACGCAAAATAGTAAATTGTGTTTCACCATAAAGCCATTCACCAGCTTCAATAGAACAAGCTATAGCCTGAGTGAACGAACGCCTATATCCAGGCAACAATAATTTATTTAAAATTTTATGTTGGCAACAACTAGAATGATTATGTATAATTCTTGCCTTTATACCTAACCATTTTGCAATTTGTAATTCCAAAACAGCTGTAGCACTGTTTCCATGTATATGAACAATGTCATAACTTCCTTTATACATTATGCGACATAATGCCATTATATAACGAAATAATTGCTTCTGCCGATGTGGCAAATGAATGATTCCACACCCTAGAGACTTGAATTTATCTATAACATCATTGTTTTCTTGTACCGTTACCACTATATCAATTTTATAATCACTGCTTCGCTGTAAGACTGAAATATAATTGAATATATGAGTAGTTATGCCACCTAGATCCAAACCATTTAAATTCTCAACAAGTATTCTTGTCATTTTAGTTTCTGTTTTTCAATATTTTATAAAGTTTAAAGTATGGAAAAGGAATTTTAAGCAAGCATTTTAAAAAACCTATTTTCCATTTACTAGACAATAAATCATTTTTTAAACATCGAGGATTAAACACATAATAAATAAACGACTTACTAGAAACTAATGAAAAAGTCTCTCCCTCATCAAAAAATCTAACTTTTGCCAACATCTCTAAATCCTTTCGAGAAGGAGATAATCCCACTGCTTTTAAATTCGCAAACAACACATCCGGAGTGAAAGGAATATATTTTACAAACTCTATTGCTTCTATATCATTAATGAAATCTAGAGCTGCTGACTGAATTTTTTCTACAATATAATACTCCTCTTGTAATTCGCCATTCATTTGATATTCATAATCATATCTCTCTGCCACAAGCCATTCATTTTTGTCACGAATATAGTTTTTTACAGATCCTTTTTGCTCTAAAAACAATGTTTCATAAAGTCCAACAAACGGACTTCGTTTATCCACACTGTTTACATTATTATAAAAATCGAACAAATATCCATGTAATGATAGTTTTCCATCATTCATATTTCGTTTATAATAATCAGCTACCCCTGTATAATAACCTAAAATTTCATTTTCTATACCTATTATTCCCAGTGACTTTTGAAGAAATCTCTGCATACCACCTGACCACCCTATATCCACAACTGCAAAACGTCCTTCAACGTGCATTTGCTTCATATATTCACACATTAAGACAAATTCTTTTTTTGAGTTTAAAATAATCTCATTCTGCAACTCATTATATAAAAGCATTAATCTATTTTCTTCCAATATGGTATTTCTATAGAAATAAGAATTTAAATCATATCCATATTTTCTAACTAAAGCTATATGATCAATAATATTTAATCCAACTCCATCAAATATTGACTTCAATGATATCCTTTTGGAAGGTGACAGCATGGTCAATAAATTAATAAATGATGGATCATTCCACAAAATGGGTACTCGCAAACTCCTTCTCGATACTTCTAGATAATAACTTTTCAGCCTCTCATCTTTGTTAACAATATCGAATGCTTTTTTCATGATAAGCCCATCACGAGCAAAAAAATAAATCTTATTAAGATCTTCTTTTTTAAAATTTTTAATTAGCCAATGAATATATCCCCATAATAAAGGGCCCAAACATCTATAGCCCAAATATTTAAAATAATCCTCTTTTGTTTGACACATATAATCAATGACATTATTTAATAGGGATAAATAGCTTGTATTATCTACTTTTGACTTTGTAAGAGTTATCATAGTTGTATGTATACCCATTATCTTTGGTCTAATAAAATCAGACTTTAGTGTGTCTCCAATATGAACTAATTGACAAGGTTTTAGATTTTCTTTATCTAAGATATAACGAAACAAAGCCCCTGTTCTTTTAGTTCTTTTTATAGATGAAGAAAGATAAAGTTTTTCATAACCTGTAATGCCACAATGACTTAAAATATCCTTTATTATATCTTCAGGAAGATACATATCTGATGTTATTATTACTTTTTTTCCATTCTTAAGGCATTCATTAAAAAGACTGACAATAGATTTATTGGGAATACAAACTTCGTACTCCGTCTTCAATTCTAGGTTTTTCAATTCTTCATTTATAGCTGGACTAAATTCTATAAAATTATAAATTTCATCGATTGAAACTTCTTCTATTATTTTTTTTCTAGCCTTAAGTTCGGCATTTATCCTCAATTCCTTAAAACCTCTTATTTTCTCATTACTGGTACCATGTAAACTGTTATACCTCAATTCAACTATATCAAACACATCTGTAGGCAAGGAAACATATCTTTTTACTAACGTATCAAATATGTCAAAAGATACACAATCATGTTTTAATATATATTTCAATTTATGATCCATATATAAGCCTCAATTGATTAGAGACCCTAATAAATAGGGAAATCTCGCTGATTAATATTTGGGGTTCTGACTAAGATTTAACAGATTTAAACAGCATCTTTAATAATAAAATGCATTTATATTTCAATAAAAAAAATACTATTCTATGCTTTAAATCCATTCGTTGATAAGGATAATTAGACAATAATTCTTGATATAGTTTTTCTTCTAATATTCTTTTGATCTTCTGATCTGTTTCACCAGCTAACACCATACGCATTACAGTATTACGAAGAAGAAAAAATACCGAGCGAAGATAATGCAAATAATATTTCTCTTCAGAGTAAATTTTTGCCAATCGCTCTTTTATTATCCGAGATAAATTTACCATTTTATGGTATTTGGCATCATCATAAGTATGAGAAAGCGAATATGGATTTACAACATAATAGTGCAAACAATCAGGCAGATAACATACACTCCTTACATGTGAAAGAAAATCAATATCAAAAATAATATCCTCGCTCACAAATTCACGTTCAGACACAAACTGTACTCTATGCTCCATAAAAATGCTATGACGATATATAGCATGCCACACCGACATCATATAGCGAACATCATGATGATATTCAGGCAATGGAGCTATCATATCAAGCAAAAAATCATCAACAGCTTCACGCCCTCTGAAGACAACCTCCTCCTCTACATCTTTTCGAGGATAAATATGCTTTTTATCTTTATAAATATTGCAATTACAATAAACAACATCAATATCCTTGGCCTTTGCTTTTAAATATAACTGTTCATACATATTCACATCTACAAAATCATCGGAATCCAGAAATGCTATATATTCACCAGTAGCTATCTCCAACCCCGAATTACGGGCAAAGCCAAGACCTTCATTAATTTTATGAATCACCTTGATAATCGGCCAATGCAAATTATCTGACGCTGATTCATAATTATCACATAATGCAGGACTATTATCCGGTGAACCGTCATCCACTAGAATAATTTCTAATTCTTTCAGCGTTTGCCCAAGAAGCGATTGCATGCAACGATCAAGATATTTCTCCACATTATAAACAGGGACTATTATACTAACTTTCGGCTGTTTCATTCATTTTTTGATTTACATATTGAATAAAATCATCATAAGACGAAAATTTCGCCTTATGAGTAGATAACCAATCACCATAAGCTATACTTAACTGAGACCGAACAGGCACACCTTGACGTTCATATTCCTCTACATTTGAGGCATCTACAAAATAGATGAATTCTTCATATAATTCATGAGGCAAAGGATCTCGACCAAAATTCTTTTGAAAAGCCTTAACATGTTCCACAGCTTCCTGCAATCCTTTGACTTTCCGTTTTTGATAATATTCATCTAATGAACACACTACACGACAAGGAGCTCCTACCGCTACACTATTGGCAGGGATATCATGTGTTACAACACTGCCAGCACCTATAACACAGTTATCACCAATAGTAACACCACGTAATACAATGACATTTGTGCCAATATAAATATTCGAACCTATTTCCACTCTTCCTGAAGAATTCACAAAATCATGATATTTATTCCTAAAAACAAAGCTAGCCCAATCATGCGTCAATATCTGGAAATATGTATTCATATCAACATTACTACCAATGGAAACCAAGGCTGGCCTTGAAACATCGATTCTCGTAGTCAGCGGATCTCTAAAAATGCAACCATCACCAATTCTTATACCCAGTGAACGCAGATGAGCAATGTACGATCTGCTGTTTCGGCGATGCCAAATATCTAATATATGCGCTGTTATAGATGATAATTTTATCATATATTGAATTGTACAATGAATATTTAATATAAAAACCTATTAATATGTTACTTAGAGCATTTGAACATTACCTATAAATTATACACGAATTTTTATCCATTCATTTGGCAAAGCTTCTAATTTTGAAAAATCAGTATTCACCCATCGGTCTGGAGTTATAATTATTTTTGCTGTCCTATTTAAATAAGCTGCCCAACATGAAAAGGTACTATTTGCCAAAATCATATTTTTAGCATGAGCCATCAGGTACATATCAAAGAAGCTGCGATCATCTCTATTATGTGATATGATTATTTTATTTCTTATATCAGCAAATTCTGTTTCCACATATAAACAATCATCAGAGAAAAAGAAAAAAAACGGCTCTTCCACCTCTTGTTCCATGAATTTAATTGCTTCCCGATAATATTTCGATGTACATATACCACCATAAATATGTATTAAATCTGTTTTCAAATAATCGCCACGACGAATATGCACTGAGATTGAATTACAGGTCTCCATTTTTTTAAGAAATTCCATGTTTTCCTTTCCTATAGGAAGTTCCGAGCGAAATTCAAAAATATTTATTTGTTTTATAATAGAATAATCTTGCCAATCTCCCCATTGAAAAAAATGTTTCATAGATTGAGGATAAACCCTATTACAAAATAACAATCTATAGCCATGATTATATAAAAAGCGATTCACACGATATAGAAGAATGCCCAATTTATTATATAAATAAGAAGTTGGAGGTAATTCTATATCAAACCATTTATCAATCTCTATCCCATTATGTGCCTTTAAACTATCAGGATATATTCCCAAAATTCTTTCTGAAGGATATTTCTTCTTCAAATATCTATAATAACTATACTGGAAAAGTTGGTTACCTAATCCTCCACCAAAAACAAAAAATTTCATTTCAATACTTCCATTTGTTCACCTATGAGTAGATGATATAACTATATTACACCACTTTAATTCAGAATCTCGACTCCAATAGTCCATTCTTAAAAAGATAACAACAAAAGTCATCAGAATATTTATATTTTCATCAATCGGAGCAGATAGAGATAAAAAAACAAAATATATAACAGGAAAAAGCACAGCAGTTTTCTGACATTTATAAATCAAAAAACAACATACTAATACAAGAAAAATAAACATTAAGCCACCCATTATTCCATAATCTATCAATAAAGAAAACCAAATACTTTCAGCACCTAATATTTCATAATTATTCTGTGTGGCAACATTCCACAAATATGAGCTCCCATTTCCCCATAATTCATTTTGCTCAAAAGCCCATAAAATAGATCCCCATTGCTCTAGTCTCATACCACTGCTACTACCTACGTCCATTTTGTTAGCAAATAAAGTAGAATAAATAAGAGTAAAATAGAATTTCCAAAAAAACAAACATGATACTAAAAACACACCTACTATTCTATAAAAAACTTTATACCTAAAAATATTTACACTCAATAAATAAGGCAGTATACCAATAAGAATGGCAACATACCCAGCCCTAGTCCCTGTAAGAATAGTGCATAATGGAAGGAAATATAATAGCTTTGTTACTTTATTTTTATTCAATGGATAATTATAATACCGACTACAAAAAAAGTAAAGATAAAAACACATACAACAATATAAAGCAAAAGGCTGATAATAAGAAAATATAGAATTACTTCGTTTAAAACCATATCTTTCCGCACCTTGGGCTATATATCCATGTACATCAAATAAGCTCAGCAATACGTCCTGAATAATATTCTTATTAAAAAGAACTTCTATAATAGAATAAACACAGGCAAATAACATACATCCACTAAGAAGTTGCAAACAATATATCATATATTTTCTAGAATCCAATGAATACCATAAAAACACGGGTAAAATGAAAAAGAAATATATGTTAGCAAAGGTCAGCATGTTATCAGGAGGATATAATGCCAAATAATTAGAAATTAAATAGCTGATTGAAGTTAAGACTGAAATAAGAATTAACGATATGGGATATTTTCCTTTTTTTGATCTATATATAACTAATCTTCTTTTTCTGCATTTCCGATAAACAAAAATACAAATAGCCACAACAGATGTCGGATAAATCAGGCGAAGACTAGTATTCCACAGAGTTAAATATATGAATATCTGCAAAATAACAACTATTTGTATGATACCTTTTTTCACATCTTTAAGAAGAACGAAACAAAAGTAGATGAATAGAAGAACAGATGGCATCTTTTATTATTTATTGTCTATTAGGAACATAGAATAGGCCTTTTTTTTCTCTTTTACAGGATTGAATCTATACAAGGGAATTGACAGCACAAAAAAAATTGCAAAAAGAATATCCCTATTATTTAAAGCTAATCGGAAACAACTCCAAAGTGCAGTATTATATCTTCTTATTTTACCATAGCACAAATATTGGTAAATTCTATACCTACTAGTAAATAGACTATACATTTTATCAAATGTTAGTTTAGATGTAGATATGTTTCCTTCCCGTGTATAATAAACATATATTTTATTTTTAATAACTTTTATATTAGTTGATCTATATCCAACTCTTACAGAAAATAAAGCATCATTTCCCTTTTCAATTTCCTCAAATTCTACATCCTCACAAATAAGTTCCTTTTTTATCATTTTATTCCATGGAGCCCATAAATAATACCGTATATTATTTATCATGTCTTTATGTCCTTCTAGATAAGATTTTATTTGTATAGAGATAATGTTATCACAATGTTCCATGGTCTTTTCTATGATATGATCACAGGCAAAATAAATTATATCATAATTACTATTCACATATTTATCCAAAACGTTCATTAAATCTGTTGTATAATGATCATCTGCATCAGGAAACAAAAACCATTTTCCCTTTGCATAAGTCAATCCTATATTCCTGGCATATCCCGCTCCCTTCCCTTCTTTTGTAAAATAAACCTCAACACATTTTTCATTTAAGCCTGGAAAACACTCAAAATTCACGATCTTAGGATCACTATTATCATCAACTATAATTATTTGGATATCATCACGTTTGGGAATTGAATCAATACATCGTTGAAGAAGATGTGGTACATTCCTATGAGGTATTATAAAAGAATAATTAATTTCTATTTCCATACGCACTAATACAAACTAAATATTTTTTTGTTTATTTTTTCTCCGCTTTGATTCTAAAATGGTCACTAACTTTTGGTTTACCACATATCTTTCTGTTGATGAAAGACCGCATAAATAGGCAAGAGAAAATAAAATAAGTTCTAATATAAAACTTGAAAGAACAGCTGTAAAAAAACTATCCTGTTCCATCTTTTTATGTAAGATATAAGCTATACAATAGGTGATAAACACAATAAGTATATTTTTGCTGAAAATATGTGTCACATAGTATCTAATTTCATAGATGGGCAAGATTCTACTTATTAAAACTATCCGAATAAGTACCCCCAATAATGTAACAAATAATGATGCATAGAGAACTGAATATGGCGGATATCCAATTGATAACAATAAATAAGCTATCGGTAATTCTGTCAGCATAACAATACAAATTATTACTTGAAACCATTTGATTCTTCCCGTGGCTTGCATGGCTGTTGTTAATGGACTAGATATAGCATACAAAAGATTGCATACAATCGTTAATATCAGAAAAATATCCGTATATTGTGGAACTTCTACCAACCATAAATTTAATATATAGGTAATATTAATCATTATAGGCAGGGAAATGACAGCTAACAAATAAAATGAAAATCTACAACCTGCATATACTAACTCTTTAGATCTGTATAAGTCTCCTACTGCATACGATTTTGTTATTTGTGGATTCATCGCCATCATAAAATTAGCAGAAAAACTATTTATTAGCGAACCTACCTGAACTGATATTCCGCGTGCAGCATTAACAACTGTACCAAAAAATAGATTCAAGAGAATATTAGATAATTGATCTTTAAAAGAAAATCCTAAATTCCCAACCAAACTCCAACCAGCAAAGGCAAACATTTCCCTAAATTGTTCAATATTAAAGCTAAAAGTATAATGACACTCCTCAAAATGCCTTTTACAATAAAAGCAATATAAGGAACGTAAAAGCAATGCAACGCAAAATACCAAAATTGAATATACAATCAATTTATCATAAGATATAAATAACAGCAAATAGGCTATTGCTAACTTCAAACTAACTTCGAAGATACTAATATATGCAAATGCGCTCATTTTTTCGTGTGCCACAATAGAAGCATTATAAGGAACACTGATTACATTCACAGCAAATACGAATATAGATAATTGGAGTGTCCAATTGGCAGCCATCATTCTATCTGATGGAATATTCAGTTTGGTATTGAGGAACCAAACTCCTATTACTTCCGATAAAACAACAATAATAAACGCAATAGCTATGTGTATAGTTAAAGTCGTACAAAAAACATCTTTAAGTTTATGTAAATTTCCCTTTCCTAACTCATATGAAATAAAACGTTGTGAAGTTGCAATCATAGCCGAATTTAAGAAAGCAAATATTGTAACAATACCACCAACAAGATTGTATATGCCATAATCCTCTATTCCCAAACTTTCAAGTACAATACGACTTGTAAACAAACCTATTCCCATACTGAAAAGCATACGAAAATAAAGTAATAGAGTATTTTTAGCTATTCTTTTATTATTTTGCTGAGATAAAGCAGACATTTTCAATTATAAAAAAGCACATTAAAATATTATGTCTATAATAGACAAGTCCCGTAATATGTATCCTGATTCTATTAATATACTCAAATCACTTGAAAGATATATATCTTCCACCTGTAACATTACTAAGCTTACAGCCCACACATTAGTAATGTGTCACCCCACACATTACTAATCTTCCGGCACGCACATTACTAACCTTTCAAACGTCCTGTTCTTTTCCGAAAAGAACAAGGTCTTTAAAAAAAAGAACAAGAGCTTTTAAAAATTTGACCTGTTGTTTTTTCCATAACGGTATCTACATGCCGAAACGCCTTACTTTTCCTTCAAATCTTTCAGCCACTCCGCAAACACCCTGCCTGTCGGCATTCCGGCTGAAGGATATGCATTGTGAAATGTTTCAGCCGGAAAATATCCTTCAGAAAAACGATTCCCCAAAAATCGGAAGAATATCAGCTCGGCTGAAACATTCCAACCCCAGCTGAAGGATTCCTGAACCCAATCCTTCAGCCGGAATGCCCACGGGTAGGGCGTTTGCGAGCAGGCTGAAGCTTTTGAAGGATTTTTCAGGGTATTCCCTATAGAGCATGACGGATGACCATATTCCATTGAAAAAAAGTAAGATATCTGCGTAAAAAAAGTAAGATATGTTCCCAAGCAAAGTAACACCACTTACTTGGTCCACGAAGTCCGCATACTTTTCTTTACAACAAAACAGACCTCACAGCCGTCTCATGCCAGTGACGATAATCCCCCATCAGCAAAGAATGCTCCGACCACACTTTCCGGTAAATTCCATCGTGCAAAATGATGTACTCACGGAAATAGCTCTCTGCCTCATCGGCAGGAACGGAAGCCATCACCACATATTCCACACAATCCGGGACACAAAACAAAGTCAGTTCATTTTCAGAAAACAAGCCGCTCAACCTACAGGCGGAACGCTCAAAGGCCGCCCAATACGCACCAATGTCATACAGATGAATGAATTTATCATTATTCTTTTCCCTGGCTAAGATTTCCTTATGCTGATTCTGAATCAGCTGCTGGAGCCGGATGCCTGACGGCATAAATGTGGTTCTACACATTATTATATATAAGATTTATATAATCAGATCGTTTACTTTCCCATTAATCAGGGAATAACAATGTTTAACGTAGCAAATGAAATTATTTCTTCTTCGGCTCTTCTATCACTTCTATTAAGTCCGGCGAAATAGTCGCCATGGCCATAGCTATCACCCCTTGCAGACTGATAACCACACGACGGTCTCTAGCACCTTTTACCTTTACAAACACCCCCTCGTAGCCCTCGAAGTCACCACCTGTGATACGGACTTTCGTACCGCGCCGTAAGTTCACCTCGTCGGGACTGAAAAAAATAAGATGCTCGTCATACGTTCCAGCCACAGCGATAAACTGCCTCATCTGATCATCGGGCACAATGATTTTCTGCCCGTTGCGGATATCAATCATATATTGAAAATACGGAAGTTTAAACTTCACCTTCTGAAGTTCGGACTGGACGGCATGAACAAATATCAGATCACTGATAACGGGAACCAGCTCACGCCTCTTGCGCCCGTTCCTTATACGAACTTCGTAACGCATGGGGATGAAATTGTTGATTCCTTCTTTATCCAACAAAGCCTTGATCTGCATCCCCCGGCGATAAGTGGCACGCATGGCAAACCATTGCATTTTTTCACTTGAGAACATAGTTATGGAGCTTTGAATTACAGATAGATATCTGTAATTCAATCAATTACGAGAAGCTTCGTAAAATACAAGAGGAATCGGCCTCTTGTGATTAAGCTGACCGGAGAAAAGCTATTTCAACAAATGGAGGATGGGAATCCGCACAATGTAGATGCAGCCTGTCGGGTCAACCAATGACCTTCCGCAGATTCCCGAACCGGACGGTTCTTATGTGTTAAATCAGAATTGTAATACCTATATATAAAAAAAGCGCGGGAATCTGTACCTGTTACTCGTCCCGCCCTACAAGGCCTTCGCATTGCCCAATCCAGTCTGAACGAGCAACGCAGAAGCCCACGCCGATATGTATAATGACACTTGAATGCACCTTTGACCGGCAAAGGCGCACCAAGGATATAAACATACCCCGCAGACACCTACTGTTGCTTTGTTTTGGCTGGATTTTAGAATTTGCGAAGTTCTGTAGAGCCAAGAACAAAACGTCAAGTAAACGTCTTTTCTATATATGTATATTTCCCACCTCCCTAACTTCCTTGCGGAAGTACCGGCGTGGAAAACGTGGCAAAGATAGCAATTTAATAAATAGGACGAAAATATATTCCGCTATTTTTAGTGATGTCTCTTTAAATGTCAACTGATGTCGGAACTGAAAAACGGAAAGCTGGTGCAATAACAATATGGCATTATTTATCTTCTGGTCATTTTATTCTTCAA